>NZ_JBSXOQ010000083.1:0-131895 GCF_056859495.1 Sphingobium sp. L-44
TCGACCGTTGGAAGTCCTGCCTCCTGTTCCTTGATCATCCCGATGATCTGCGCCTCGGTGAAACGGCTCTTCCTCATGCGTCTGCTCCTTCTCGTGGGCAGACTCTACATCAGAATGAGGGACCTTTCGGGGGGCAGGTCAGTGTCATTACCTGTCGAAAAGAGCGCGCCCCCCGATTCGGTTCGGAGGCCAGCTTCAGTTTCAGAGAGGGATTTACGCTTCGGCACCAGATTTCCCAGTTCGTCCTTTGGACCTGATTCCCTTTGCTCGCAGTGTCATGATCTAGAACATGTCGCTGCTATCATCTGGCCGCCGACGTAATTTGCCGCGGCGGGCGCCAGAGGAGACTTGAGCCGTCCAGTGAGCGCAATTCCAGATTCTGCTCAAATACAGAGCTTGAAGCGTTTATATGGGTCGGAGGAAGCCACTTAGCGGGTCAACGGCGCGACTTAGTGGGTCTGGTTAGTCGGGGGAGAAATGGTGCTGCCGGCGAGGATTGAACTCGCGACCTCAGCCTTACCAAGGATGCGCTCTACCACTGAGCTACGGCAGCACTCTATTTCGTCTCCGTCGCGCCGTGCGCTTCGGAGGTCGCGCCTATGGCCGCCCCATTGCCTCCTGTCAAGGCGGGTTGCGGCAGATAATGCATTTTGCTTATGCGCTTCGTCATGAGCGAGACCCAGGACGAAAAGAAAGCAAGGCTGGCGCAGGCGCTGCGCGACAATTTGCGGCGGCGCAAGGCCCAGAGCCGCGATGTGGCGCGGGAAGGGGCTGAGCCCACCCCCGCGCCGGAATCGTCCAAGGACTGATTCGGATTAGAGCGGCGCGCAGGCCGACTGGAGCCAGGCCAGCGCCTCGCCTTCGAGCTGCGGGCCGACCACGGCCAGCACCTGCGCATGATAGGCGTCGACCCAGGCGCGCTCACCGGCATCCAGCAGGTCGGTGGCGATGGCGTTGCGGTCGATCGGCGCGAAGGTCAGGGTCTCGAAACCCAGCATCGGCTTTTCTCCGCCGGAGATCGCCCGTTCCTCGACCAGCACCAGATTCTCGATCCGGATGCCATATTCGCCGGTCTTGTAATAGCCCGGCTCGTTCGAGAGGATCATGCCCGCCACCAGCGGCTCGTCGCCGCCGCCGAAGGTCGCGATCCGCTGCGGCCCTTCATGCACCGACAGGAAGCTGCCGACGCCATGGCCGGTGCCATGGGCATAATCCAGACCCTGCGCCCAGAGATATTGGCGCGCCAGCACGTCGAGCTGGCCGCCGCGCGTGCCAAGCGGGAAGACGGCGCGGGCCAGCGCGATATGGCCCTTCAGCACCAGGGTGAAGCGCTGCTTCATCTCTTCGCTAGGGCTGCCGATGGCGATGGTGCGGGTGACGTCGGTGGTGCCGTCGCGATACTGGCCGCCCGAATCGACCAGGTAGAAGCTGCCGGCCTCGATCGGCCGGTTGGTCTTTTCCTCGACGCGATAATGCACTACCGCGCCATTGGGGCCGGCGCCGCTGATCGTGTCGAAGGACAGATCCTCCAGCAGGCCGGTATCCTTGCGGAACGCCTCCAGCCGGTCCGAGGCGGAAAGTTCGGTGAGACCGCCCTTGGGCGCTTCCACCGCGATCCAGTGGAGGAAACGGCTCAAGGCGGCGCCATCGCGCTCCTGCGCTGCCTTGTGGCCGGCAATTTCGGTGTCGTTCTTGATCGCCTTGGGCAGCACGGCGGGGTCGCGCAGGCTGAGTATCTGGGCGCCGCCGGCGTCGAGCGCCTCGAAGATGGCGGCAACGGCTCGCTCGGGGTCGGCGACGACGGTCTTGCCCTGGAGGTCGGCGAGCGCATCGGCAAAGGCGGCGCGGTCATGGATGCGCACCGCATTGCCCAGATGCTTGGCAACCGCCTCGTCCATCTTTTCCGGCGCGACATAGAGGTCGGCGGTGGCATCGGCATGGACGATGGCATAGGCCAGCGCGACCGGGGTGCGCTCGACATCCTTGCCGCGGATGTTGAAAGCCCAGGCGATCGAATCGAGCGCGGAGAGGACGGCGGCATCCGCCTTCTTCGACACCAGCCAGTCGGCGATGTCGGCGCGCTTCTCGGCCGCATTCTTGCCAGCATAGCGATCCTCATGGACCACCAGCTTGGCGTCGCTGGGCGCCGGGCGATCGGGCCAGACGGCGTCGACCGGATTGGTGTCGACTGCCACCAGCTCCGCGCCCTTCTGGGCCAGCGCTTCGGTGGCCTGCTTCACCCAGGCGCGGGTGTGCAGCCAGGAATCATAGCCGATGCGCGCGCCTTCGATCGCATGGTCCTTCAACCAGGCGGCGATCGAAGTCTGCGGCACGCTTTCATATTGCCAATGGGCGCCGTCCACCTGCTCGCGCACCTGCAGCGTGTAGCGACCGTCGACGAAGATCGCGGCCTCCTCCGGCAGGACCACGGCGCTGCCGGCCGAACCCTGGAAACCGGTCAGCCAGGCGAGCCGCTGGGCATAGGCGCCGACAT
Source organism: Sphingobium sp. L-44 (assembly GCF_056859495.1). Taxonomy (NCBI): domain Bacteria; kingdom Pseudomonadati; phylum Pseudomonadota; class Alphaproteobacteria; order Sphingomonadales; family Sphingobiaceae; genus Sphingobium; species Sphingobium sp. L-44. Next base: position 2,495 of record NZ_JBSXOQ010000083.1, read on the forward strand.
ATTCGCTCATATGCTCGTCGGTCAGGGGGACCACGAAACCATCGAGCTTCTGGCGTACCAGCTGGGCACGCAGGGCCTTCAGGCGATCTTCATAACTGGACATCGAACTTCCCTTGGATCATTCCGGCCTCTTGCGTTGGCCATAATGCCGACAACATAGAGGGGCCGGCGCGCTTATTCCAGCGCAGCCCCCGTCTGGACCATGGATAGTTAATGACCGATCAAATGCAGCCGCCCCTGTCCCCGCCGATCGCCGAACGCCGCCCGCACAGTTTCGCGCATCATGGCATCACGGTGGACGATCCTTACGCATGGCTGCGCGACCCCGGCTATCCCGACGTCAAGGACAAGGATGTGCTGGCCTATCTGGAGGCGGAGAACGCCTGGTTCGAGGGCGCGATGGCGCCGCACAAGCCGCTGCTCGACACGCTGTTCCACGAGATGAAGGGGCGCATCAAGGAAGATGACCAGTCGGTCCCGCAAAAGGATGGCGACTATATCTACTGGCGCGCTTTCGAGACCGGGGCGCAATATCGCAAATGGTATCGCAAGCCCGCAGCTGGCGGTGACGACCAGCTGATCCTGGACGAACCGGCGCTGGCGCAGGGCCATGACTATTTTCGTCTCGGCGCCATGTCGGTCAGCCCGGATGGCCGCTATCTGGCCTATGCCATCGACACCAATGGCTCCGAACGGTTCGAGGCGCGGATCAAGGATCTGTTTTCGGGTAAAATCCTGCCCGAAGTCATTCCCGACACATTGTCGTCGCTGGTGTGGACCAGCGATTCAAAGGGGCTGCTCTACGGCCTCGCCAATGAAAATTGGCGGACCGACAATGCGCGGCTGCACTGGCTGGGCCAGAGCGTCGAGAGCGATGTCGAGCTGTTCCATGAGGATGATGAGGGCTTCCGCGTCTCGATCGGCCTCACCTCATCGGAAAAATGGATCGTCATCGCGACCGGCGACCATGTCACCAGCGAAGCCTGGCTGATCCCGGCCGACAATCCGACCGCGACGCCGCTGCTCGTCTCCGCGCGCAAGGCCGGCCGCGAATATGATGTCGATGAGCATGAGGGCACGCTCTACATCAAGACCAACGACACCCATCCCAATTTCCGGCTGGTGAAGGCATCGCTCGACGCGCCCGACCAGTGGGATGAAGTGATCGGCGCCGACGCCCATTTCTACCTGACCGATTTCACCCTGTTCAAGACCTTCTACGTCACCGAAGGGCGGCAGGACGGGCTCGACCAGATCGAACTGCGCGATTATGCGACCCATGCGGCAAAGCGCATTCCGTTCCCGGAAGCCAGCTATTCGGCGAGTCTCGACGACAATCCCGAATATGAGGTGACGAAGCTGCGCATCGGCTATGAATCGATGGTCACGCCCGACACCATCCATGATTATCATCTGGCAACGGGTGAGTTGGAGATACTCAAGGTCCAGGAAATTCCCTCGGGCTATGACGCCAGCCGCTACGCCACCGAGCGGCTGATGATCCCGGCGCGCGACGGCACGCAGATTCCGGTGTCGATCGTCTATCCCGCGGATTTCCCCCGCGATGGCAGCGCGCCGCTGCACCTTTATGGCTATGGCGCCTATGGGCTGGCGATGGAGCCGGGTTTCTCGACCAGCCGCCTGTCGCTGCTGGATCGCGGCTTTGCCTTTGCCATCGCCCATATTCGCGGCGGCGACGATATGGGCCAGCAATGGTATCTGGACGGCAAGCTCGACAAGCGCACCAACACCTTCACCGATTTCGTCGATGTTGCGAAGGGGCTGATCGATCTTGGCTATTCGGCCAAGGGCAGGATCAGCATTTCGGGCGGATCGGCCGGCGGCGAGCTGATGGGCGCGGTCATCAACAGCGATCCCGACCTGTGGGGCGCGGTGGTGGCACATGTGCCGTTCGTCGACGTGCTCAACACCATGCTGGACGAAACGCTGCCATTGACGCCGGGCGAATGGCCCGAATGGGGCAATCCGATCGAGGATGAGGCCGCATTCCGCACCATACAGTCCTATGATCCCTACACCCATGTTAGCGCCCAGGATTATCCGCCGCTGATGGTGACCGCCGGGCTGAACGACCCGCGCGTCACCTATTGGGAGCCGGCCAAATGGGTGGCGAAGCTGCGCGCGACCAAGACCGATAGCAATATCCTGCTGCTCAAGACCAATATGGGCGCGGGCCATGGTGGCAAGTCGGGCCGGTTCGAGAGCCTGCACGAGACCGCGGAGGAATTTGCGTTCATCCTGTGGCAGCTGGGAGTGGAAGGCTGATGGCGTCGAGCTTCACCAAGCAATTCACCGCGCGGCCCGAGGATATCGATGTGCTGGGCCATGTGAACAATGCGGTGTGGGTGCAGTGGATGGAGCAATTGTCGGTCGAACATTGGATGACCGATGCCGACCCGGCCCATGTCGATGCCTATATCTGGGTCGTGACCCGGCATGAGGTCGATTATCGCGGCAACGTGACCGAGGGCGATGTCGTGTCGGGCCGCACCTGGATTCCGGAAGGACCGCGCGGCGCGCGGTTCGACCGGCTGATCGAGTTCACCGGGCCGGACGGCAAGGTGAAGGTGTCGGCCAAATCCACCTGGGCGATGATCGACAAGGAAAGCGGCCGATTGATGCGGGTGCCGGCCGAAGTCGCCGCCAACTTCATCGAGGGCTGAGCCGGCCCAGCTTCAGCGGGCGCTGACGGCCTGGGAGAGGGCGCGGGCTGCCTGCACATAGGCCGGTCCGCCGCACACGGTCCAGGCCTGGGGCAGGCTGATGCGCGCTATGTCGCGCAGCACTGGATGATGCAGCATTTCGGTGCCCTGGTCGGTGATGCGGTCGGTGGCGCTCTCGACGATCAGATAGTCGGGCCGGGCGGCGACCATCTCCTCCAGGCTGACCTGCGCGATCGCTGGCTTGCCAAGGTCGGCGGCCAGGTTGCGCAGCCCCGCCCTCGTCATCAGGTCGTCGACCAGCGTGCCGGTGCCGGTCATGTAGCCGCGCCGCTGATAATAGGCCGCGACTTTGGGCTTCGGCGCGCGGGGCAGGGCGGCGAGTTCCCGGTCCATCCGCGCGATCATCGCTTCGCCGCGGTCGGCATGGCCGATCGCCTGCGCCACGGTGCGGATCGACGCGACGATATCGGCATAGCTGTCCGCGCTTTGCAGATCGACGGCGGGATAATGCTGGGCCTTGAGGATGGCGATCGCCGGATTGCGCCGCGCCGGCATGCCGATCACCAGATCGGGATTGGTCGCCAAAATCTGTTCGGCCGATCCGTCGAGGATGGGCAGGCCCTTCGTTACGGCAGCCACCGCCGACATCTGCCGATCGGCGGCATTATGGGTCAGGCCGGCAATCTGGTCGCGATCGGCCAGCGCGACCAGCAACTGGTCGGCGCACAGGTTGAGCGACACGATCCGTTGCGGACGTTTGCTGGCACTGGCAGGCTGGCGCGCGGTGGCTGCCCATAATGTGGCGCCACCGACCAGGGCGATCATCAGGGCGATCATCCCCTTGCCGGGGCCGATGGGCGCAAATATCCGCATGGCCACCTCCCTTAGCCGGCGCGCTCCGCCAGGCAAGGAAGATTGACGCTCCAGTCGGGCTCGCCTATCGCCCGGACTGCGACAGGTTCCCCGGCAACGGGGATGAAAAGGGAATGGGGTTCAAGACCCCGGCTGCCCCTGCAACTGTGAGCGGCGAGCCTTTGTGCCACATGCCATTGGGACCGCAAGGTTCTGAGAAGGCGGCATGAATCAGCGATGACCCGTGAGCCAGGAGACCTGCCCGTCGCGGTCGTCCTTCGCGCGGACAGGGTGTGCCGAGCGGACGGGGGTGAACCCGCGTGGCGACAGGTGGACCGCAAATTGCGGGGATCATGTCGCGCCCGGCCGGGCACCGATATCGTCCCTGGGATGCGGTCCCTCGTCCGGGGGCTTATGTGTTCAAATATCTGACTTTCTGTTCTGTCCTTCTTTCCACCACCGCTTTCGCCGAAGAGGCGCAGCAGGCACCACCGCCCGATGCCGCTGCCGATGCCGGCGCATCCTCTATCCTCGTCACCGCGACCCGCCTCGCTACGCCGGTCGATCAGGTGCCGGCCTCCGTTACCGTGCTCGACAAGGCCGCGATCGATCGGGCGCAGGATCTGGGCGTCACCGAATTGCTGTTGCGCACGCCCGGTGTCAGCATCTCGCGCAATGGCGGCTATGGCACGGCGACGTCGCTGCGCATCCGCGGCGCGGAATCCGACCAGACCGTGGTCGTGATCGACGGCGTGAAGCTCAACGATCCCTCCTCGGCCGGCGGCGGCTATAATTTCGCAAACCTGCTGGTCGGCGATGCCTCGCGGATCGAAGTGCTGCGCGGCCCCCAGTCGACCCTGTGGGGCAGCCAGGCGATCGGCGGCGTCGTCAATGTCGTCACCGCCATGCCCGAAAAGGCGCTGGAGGGGAGCTTCGATATCGAGGCGGGGTCGCGCGACACGGTCAGCGCCCGCGCGGCGCTGGGCGGGAAGACCGGCCCGGTCAGCTGGCGGATCGGCGGCCAGAGTTTTACCACCGACGGCATCTCGGCGATCAGCCCGGCCTTTGGTGGCAAGGAGAAGGACGGCTATACCAACCGCAGCGTCACCGGCCGGGTCGAGGTCGCGCTGGCGGACGGGATCAGCGCCGATCTGCGCGGCTATTATTCCGATGGCCGGGTCGATTTCGACGCCACCAGCGCGGACAGCCCCGCCTATGGCACCAATCGTGAATTTGTCGGCTATGCCGGCCTTAACGTCGCACTGCTCGACGGTCGCTTCCGCAACCGCTTCGGCTATGGCTATACCGACACCGATCGCGAAAATTATGATCCGCGTAACCAGCGCCAGCAGACGTTCGACGCGGCGGGGCGCAACCAGCGGCTGGAATATCAGGGCAGCTTCGCGATCGCCGATGGCTGGACCGCGCTGTTCGGGGTGGAGAATGAGAATAGCCGCTTCCGCAGCGTGTCGCCTTCGGCGTCGCTTTCGGTGCCGATTCCCGACCCGGCCCGCGGCAAGGCGGAGATCACCAGCGTCTATGGCCAGCTCAATGCCCAGCCGATTACGGGCCTGACCCTGACCGGCGGGCTGCGCTATGACGATCATAACCGCTATGGCGGCCGGACCCTTTTTTCCGCCGGGGGCGTCTGGGCGCTGCCGACCGGGACGGTGCTGCGCGCCAGCTATGGTGAGGGGTTCAAGGCGCCGACCCTCTATCAGCTCTTTTCCGAATATGGGAATCAGGCGCTCGATCCCGAACGCGCCCATGGCTGGGAAGCGGGCGCGGAGCAGCGTTTCTTTGGCGAGAAACTGCGACTGGGCGCGACCTGGTTCGACCGGACGACGACCGACCAGATCATTTATAATAGCTGTTCCACAAGCTCGACCGATCCGCTCTGCTTTACGCCCGGCACCACCACCCGCCGCTATGGCTATTATCTCAATGTCGCGCGCGCCAAGGCGCATGGCATAGAGGCGCAGGTGGCGATCGAGTCGGTCAAGGGGCTGACCATCGACGGCAATTATAGCTGGACCGTGGCGGAGGATCGTTCGGACGGCACTGCGAACGAAGGCAATTGGCTGCCGCGCCGGCCGCGCAACAGCGCCAATGGTTCGATCAGCTATGCCTGGCCGTTCGGCCTTACCACCGGCGCGGCGGTGCGCTGGTCCGGCCACAGCTATGACAATGCGGCCAACACGACGCGGCTGGACGATTATACGCTGGTCGACCTGCGCGCCGAATATGCGCTCACCCCGGCGTTGCGCCTGTTCGCCCGCGTCGAAAATCTCTTCGACGAGAATTATATGACGGCCTATCGCTATGGCACGCTTGGGCGCAGCATCTATGCCGGCTTCCGGGGGCGCTTCTGATGCTGCGCCCCGTCGAACCCGGCCCCGCCATCGTCGCCTGCAGCACCTGCCGCCATTCGGCCGAAGCGCGGGAGGACGGGGAGGGCGTGCGCGGCGGGGCACGGCTGGCGGAGGCGCTGCGCAGCGTGCAGGCCTCCGACCCGCGCTATGCCGCCGTCGCGGTGCAGGACATGCCCTGCCTGTTCGCCTGCCAGGATCATTGCACCGTCCATCTGCGCGCGCCGGGCAAGGTCGGCTATGTCATGGGGCGGTTCACACCGGATGCCGATGCGGCGCGCGCGATCCTCGATTACGCTATCGCCTATGCCGCCAGCGAGCATGGCCGCGTCGCCTTTCGCGAATGGCCCGAAGGCGTGAAGGGCCATTTCATCACCCGTACCCCGCCGGAAGGATTTGTCGTCGAATGAGCTTCGCCTCGGTCACCGATTTCGAAAATGCCCTGGCCAACCTGCCGCCGGCCGAGGAACTGGCGAGCGCGGCGGCACGCGCGCGGCAGGCCGAACTGACCAAGCCATTGGGGGCGCTCGGCCGGCTGGAGGATGTCGCGATCTTCATGGCAAGCTGGCAGGGGCGCGCGGTGCCGCGCCTGAAGCGGGCGCGTGCCGCGATCTTTGCCGGCAATCACGGCTTCACCGTCCATGGCGTCAGCGCCTATCCCGCCGCCGTGACCGCGCAGATGGTCGCCAATTTCGCCGCCGGCGGCGCGGCGATCAATGCGCTCGCCGGTGTCGCCGGGCTGGAACTGGCGGTGCGATCGATCGATCTGGACCGGCCAACGGCGGACTTCACCATTGCCCCCGCCATGACCGAGGAGGAGTGCCTGACCGCGCTGTCGATCGGCGCGGCGGCGGCCGAAGAGGATCTGGACCTGCTGGTCGTGGGCGAGATGGGGATCGGCAATTCGACCGCCGCCGCAGCCCTGAGCGCCCGCAGCTTTGGCGGTGCGGTCCGCGACTGGGTTGGTCCCGGCACGGGCGTCGATGGCGAGGGGATCGCGCGCAAGATCGCGACGATCGATCGCGCGCTCGCCTTCCATGCCGATGCGCCGGACAGCGCCTTCGAAACGCTGCGCCGGCTGGGCGGACGCGAACTGGCGGCGATTGCCGGCGCGGTGCTGCGCGCCCGCCAGCTGGGCGTGCCGGTGCTGCTCGACGGCTTCATCAGTTGCGCCGCGATCGCGCCGCTGGTGGCGCAGGTGCCGGTCTTTGCCGACCATTGCCTGGCCGGCCATTGCTCGGCCGAGCCGGGCCATGGCCTGCTGCTGGAGCGGATGGGCCTTGAACCGCTGCTGCGCCTCGACATGCGATTGGGCGAAGGCAGCGGCGCGGCGGTGGCGGCCAATATCGTCCGTGCGGCCGTAGCCGCGCATAGCGGCATGGCGACCTTTGCCGAGGCGGCGGTGTCGACCGCGACATGATGGGCATGCCGCTCCACCTGCTGCGGCATGGCGCGCCCGAGACGCCCGGCCTGTTGCTGGGGCGGACCGACAGCGTGCCGACGCGCGCGGGCATCGATGCCTGCCTGGCGCAGGCGGAGGGGCTGGAGATCGAGATGATCGTGACGTCCGACCTGCAGCGCGCCCGGCAGGCGGCAACCGCGATCGGCGAGCGCGCCGGCTTGCCGGTTTGGGTCGATCCGCGCTGGCGGGAACTGGATTTCGGCATCTGGGATGGCCTGGCCCCGGCCGATGTCGATCCCGAGGCGCTCGCCCGTTTCTGGCAGGATCCCGATGGCTTCGCGCCGCCGGGCAGCGAGGGATGGACGGCATTGCTGGGGCGGATCGCCGATGCGGTCGAGGATCTGCCGCGCGTGCCCACATTGGTGCTGACCCATGGCGGGGCGATGCGCGCGGCGCTGGCCCATCTGTGCGGGTTCAGCGTGCAGCAGAGCTGGAGCTTCGGCCTGCCCTATGCCGCCTTGCTGTCGCTGGAACGCTGGACCGGGGAGCCGCCACTCGCCCGCATCACGGGCCTGCGCCCATGAAGGGGCTGGTCCTTGCTATCCAGTTTCTGACCCGCCTGCCGATGCCGAAGGTGACAGCGAACGAGACAGACTTCGCACGGTCCATTCGATGGTTTCCGGCGGTCGGCGCGATTGTCGGTCTATCTGTCATGTTCGCTGTCAATCTTGGCGTTCACATCGATCCCTGGATCGGGGCGCTGGCCGGGCTGCTCTGCTGGGTCGGCGTGACCGGGGCGCTGCATCTCGACGGCTTGGGTGACATCGCCGACGCCTGCGGCGCGGTGCATAAGGGGCGCGACCGGCTGCTGGCGGTGCTGGCCGACCCGCATGTCGGCAGTTTCGGTGTGGTGGCGATCGGGCTGCAACTGATCGCCAAGCTGCTGCTGCTCCACGCGTTGGTCGAACGGGGCATGATGCTGCCGCTGCTGCTCATTCCCTTTGCCGCGCGGATCGGGCCGCTGCTGTGGGCACGCATGCTGCCGCCGCTGCATGCCGGGCTGGGCGCGCGCTTTGCCGATGCCGTCAAAACGATCCACATCGCCCTGTGGATAAGTCTGTTGATAATCGCCGCCTGGTGGCTGCCGGCCCTGCTCGCGGCGCCGCTGCTGATGCTGGTCTGGGGCCTGTGGCTGAAGCGCAGGCTGGGCGGCATTTCCGGCGATGGCCATGGCGCGGGCATTGAACTGGTTGAAAGCGGGCTGCTTTTCGTCGTCCTGATCGCGGGCGGCACGACATGACGACGCGCTGGACCTGGCATGGCGGCGGCGTGGCGGCGGCGAGCGCGCATTTCGGTGGCGCGCCCGAAAGCTGGCTCGACTTATCCACAGGCATCAATCCCCATGCCTGGCCCGGCGCGGCCGAGCAGGCGATCGACTGGCGCGCCTTGCCCGACGAGCAGGGACTGCGCGCGCTCGAACAGGGGGCGGCCGATCATTTCGGCGTCGCGGCCGATCATGTCTGCGCGCTGCCGGGGACGGAGGTTGGCCTGCGCCTCGTTGGCGCATTGCTCGACGGTTCGGTCCGCCATGCCAGCCCGGCCTATCGCACCCATGGCGCGATGGTGCAGGGCGCCGCGCCGGTCGATCTCGGCCATCTGGACGAAGCTGACGGGCAGACGCTGATCCTCGCCAATCCCAATAATCCCGACGGGCGCATCCATGGCGTGGCCGATCTGCTGGCCCTGCTCGACCGGCGCGGGCCGGACGGCTGGCTGGTGGTGGATGAGGCCTTTGCCGATGGCCATCCGGGCATCAGCCTGGCGCCCTTTGTGGCCGACGATCGCCGCCTCATGCTGTTGCGCTCTTTCGGCAAGTTTTTCGGGCTTGCCGGCCTGCGCCTCGGCTTTCTGGTGGCGCCGCGCGCGATCATCGCGCGGGTGCAGGATAGGCTGGGTGCCTGGCCGGTGTCGGCCGCCGCCATTGCCATCGGCATGGCGGCCTATCGCGATAGAGCTTGGATAGAAGCGATGCGCGACCAGCTCCAGCGGGAGGCGCAGGCGCTCGACACGCTGCTGTTGCGCTGCGGCTATCAGCCGATCGGCCAAAGCCCGCTCTTTCGCCTGATCGAAACGCCCCATGCCACGGCCCTGTTCGAGCGGCTGGCAGGGCAGGCGATTTTGACCCGGCCCTTCGATAGTCAGCCGCATTGGCTGCGCATCGGCCTGCCGGCAGACGCGATGGGTCTGGCCCGACTGAAACGGGCGCTGCGCCATGGCTGATCCGGTTGCGTTGCTGGCGCTCGCGCTGGATGCGGTGGTCGGCTGGCCGGCGGCGCTCTATCGCCGGGTCGGCCATCCGGTCGGCGGATTTGCGCGGCTCATCGATCATTGTGCTGCGCGCTGGAATGATCCGGCGCGTAGCGCTCTCGCCCGGAAAATGGGCGGAATGGCGACGGTGCTGGTCCTGCTGTCGGTGGCGGGCGGTGGCGGATGGCTGGTCCAGCATCAGCTCCGCCTCTGGTTGCCGCAACCGTGGAGCTGGCTGCTGATCGGTGTGCTGGCCTATCCGGCGCTGGCGCTGAGTAGCCTCTATAGCCATGTCCGCGCGGTCCATCGCGCGCTGGCGGCCGAAGACCTGCCGGCAGCGCGGGAGGTGGTCGGCATGATTGTCGGCCGCGACACGCAATCGCTCGATGAAAGCGGCGTGACCCGCGCCGCGATCGAGAGCCTGGCGGAAAGCTTCTGCGACGGTGTCGTCGCGCCCTTCTTCTGGTTGCTGCTGTTGGGGCTGCCGGGTGTCTGGGCCTATAAGGCGGTGAACACGGCCGACAGCATGATCGGCCATCGCGAAGCCCCCTGGGGGCCGTTCGGCTGGGCGGCGGCGCGCACCGATGACCTGATGAACCTGATCCCGGCGCGGCTGGCCGGCTGCCTGCTCTGTCTGGCCGGGGGGGGCGGCTGGCGGGTGATGTGGCGCGACGCGCGCAATCATGCCTCGCCCAATGCCGGCTGGCCCGAAGCAGCGATAGCGGGCGCGCTCGACCTGCGGCTGGCCGGGCCGATCCGCTATGATGGCGTGCGCCATGACAAGCCCTGGATCGGCAGCGGGCGAAGCGAGGCCGATCCGCTCGACCTACGCTGGGCGCTGGCCATCTATGTTCAGGCCTGCCTGCTGCTCTGGCTGGTGGCCGGGTTGCAGGCGCTGTTTGCTGGAGACATGATATGACAAGCAGCCTGCTAGTGCTGGGCGGCGCGCGATCGGGCAAGAGCCGCCATGCCCAGGCAGCGGCGGAAGCGCTGCCCGGCGCGCACGTCTTCATCGCCACGGCCGAGATTTGGGACGCGGAAATGGCCGACCGGATCGCCCGACACCGGGGCGATCGCGGGCCGGAATGGGAAACGGTGGAGGCGCCGATCGAGCTGCCGGGCGCGATCGCGGCGGCGCGGGGCAAGACCGTGCTGGTCGATTGCCTGACCTTGTGGGCCAGCAACCTGCTGCTGGCGGATCGGGATGGCGAGGCCGCGGCCGACGCGCTCTGTGCCGCGATCCTGGCCCATGACGGGGCGATCATCCTGGTCGCCAATGAAGTGGGGCTGGGCATCGTGCCCGACAATGCGCTGGCGCGGCGCTTTCGCGATCTGGCCGGGACATTGAACCAGCGGATCGCGGCGGTGGCGGATCGGGTCGTTTTCGTCGCGGCGGGCCTGCCGCTCGCGCTCAAGGGGTGAAGGGGCGGCGGACCGCCCCTTCCCTTATCAGTCGCGCAGCAGTTCGTTGATGCCGGTCTTCGACCGGGTCTGGGCGTCGACGCGCTTGACGATCACGGCGCAGTATAGGCTGGGGCCGGGGGTGCCGTCGGGCAGCGGCTTGCCGGGCAGCGAGCCGGGGACGACGACCGAATAGGGCGGCACTTCGCCCATGAACACTTCGCCGGTGGCGCGGTCGATGATCTTGGTCGACTGGCCGATGAATACGCCCATCGACAGCACCGAGCCCTTGCCAATGCGCACGCCCTCGACCACTTCCGAACGGGCGCCGATGAAGCAGTCATCCTCGATGATGACCGGGTCGGCCTGCAGCGGTTCCAGCACGCCGCCAATGCCGACGCCGCCCGACAGATGGACATTCTTGCCGATCTGGGCGCAGCTGCCGACCGTCACCCAGGTGTCGACCATCGTGCCTTCATCGACGAAGGCGCCGATGTTGACGAAGCTGGGCATCAGGATGACATTCTTAGCGATATGGCTGCCAGCGCGGGCGAAGCTGCCCGGCACGGCGCGGAAACCGGCGGCGCGGAAGGCGGCCTCGTCCCAGCCGGCGAACTTGCTCGGCACCTTGTCCCACCAGTGGCCGGCGCCCGGACCATTGTCGATCATGACATTGTCGTTGAGGCGGAAAGAGAGCAGCACGGCCTTCTTCGCCCACTGGTTGACCTGCCAGCCAGCCTCGGTCGGCTCGGCGACGCGCAGTTCGCCCTTGTCGAGCAGGGCCAGTGCCTTGTCTACCGCCTGGCGGACGTCGCCCTGGGTCGACAGGTTGATATTGGCCCGGTCCTCCCAGGCGGCGTCGATGATCGCGATCAGGTCTTGGCTCATGGTCTTTCCCCAAAAATATCCGCCAGGAACGGCGTCAGATGGTCGGTTTCAAAATCGATGAAATCGGGATGATGGTCGTGATTGCCCGCTTCCGACCCGTTATTGACCCAGATGGTGGTCATGCCGATCGCTTTGGCGGGCTTCAGATTGCGGGCCATGTCCTCGAAAAAGGCAGCGCGGGTCGGGTCGATGGCGTGGACGCTGCACAGCTCCGCATAGCCCGACGGATCGGGCTTGGGCACATAGCGGCAGGCATGGATGTCGTGGATCAGCTCGAACGCGCCGGTCAGGCCCAGTCGATCGAGCACGCGGCCCGCATAGGTCGCGTCGCCATTGGTGAAGATCAGCCGGCGGCCGGGCAGGGCGGCGATATGGGCGTTGAGGACGGCATCGACCGCCAGCCGCTCCATTGAGATGTCATGGACATAGTCGAGAAATTCGCGCGGCTCGATGCCATGATGGTGCATCAGCCCCGACAGGGTCGTGCCATGTTCCATGAAATAGCGTTTCTGGACGATCCGCGCCTCGGCCGGGTCGCAGCCCAACAGGCCCTGGATATATTCGCCCATCTTCACGTCGATCAGCGCGAACAGGTCCGCCTTCGCCGGATAGAGCGTATTGTCCAGATCGAAGATCCAGGTGTCGACATGGGCCAGGTCCGCGCGCATGGCCGCGCCCTAATCCCCGGCGGGGATTAGGGCAAGGGCGCAAAGGTCCCATGGATCGGCCGCATCAGCCGCAGCCGGGCGCTTCGCTGTCGTGATAGAAGTCCTGCACTGCGGCCCAGGCATCCTCGGCCGTCTCGACCCAGGTCAGCAGGTTGAGGTCATTGTGCGAAATCACGCCCTCATCGGCCAGCGCCTCGAAATCGACGACCTTGTTCCAGAAATCCTTGCCGAACAGCAGGATCGGGATCGGCTTCATCTTGCCGGTCTGGATCAGGGTCAGCAGCTCGAACATCTCGTCGAACGTGCCGAAGCCGCCGGGGAAGACCGCGAGCGCGCGGGCGCGCAGCAGGAAATGCATCTTGCGCAGCGCGAAATAGTGGAACTGGAAGCTCAGCTCCGGCGTGACGAACAGATTGGGCGCCTGTTCATGCGGCAGCACGATGTTCATGCCGATCGTCGTCTGGCCGACATCGACCGCGCCGCGATTGGCCGCTTCCATGATCGAGGGACCGCCGCCCGAGCAGACGACGAAGTGGCGGCAACCCGCGGCGTTCACCGGATATTGCGCCGCGATCCGCGCCAGCTTGCGCGCTTCCTCATAATAGCGGGCCTTCTTGCCCAGATTTTCGGCAATCTTCTTCTGTTCGGGCGTGGTGGCCGCGTCGATGCGCGCCTGGACCTGATCGGGTTCGGGAATGCGGGCGGAGCCGTAGAAGACGAAGGTGGATTCGATCCGCGCCTCGTCCATCAGCAACTGGGGTTTCAGCAGTTCGAGCTGGAAGCGCACCGGCCGCAGATCCTCGCGCAGCAGGAACTCATTGTCCTGGAAGGCGAGCTTGTAGGCGGCGCTGCTGGTCTGGGGGGTTTCGATCGCCTTCCTGGCGTCGTCCGCTTCCTGGCGTGCGGGGCGGAATTTGCGTTCTTCAATTTCTTTCTTGGTCATTCCCAACAAGCTAGGCGCGGCAGGTGACAATGCCAAGACCGTTCAATGGCAAAATTGGCCAAGTTGGCTATTTCCGCTCAGCGGCAAAAGCCGCCGCGGCCGCCCATGTCGAAATGGAAATGGTCATGATGGGCGGCGTTATAGTCGGGCGACAGCACCGTGTTGAACCGCTTGCAGGCGCTGGCATGGACCACTTCCAGAAACTGGCGGGTGCGCTTGTCGCCATGCCAGTCCTTCTCGACGCTGATCCGCCGCCCGTCGCTCAGGACGAAGGCGGATACATCGATCGCATTGCTGTGGGCATGTTCGCTGAGCTTGCCGCTGCCCGCGATCGGCCGGCAATTATAGGTGCCGAATGTCTCGATCTTTTCGATCTCCGCGCCCAGGATCAGCCGGGCGGCGGGCTGCACGGCATAGCGCGACCAGGCCGCGAAATTGGCGGCAAGGTTGCAGGTCATGGCGCCCAGGCCCGAGGTCGGCACACCGATGTCGAGCAGTTTGACGCTGCCGATCGCGCTGCATCCGCCACCGAAATTCTGATCGGGCAGGGGGGTGAAGGCGACCGACTGGGATTGCAGCTTGGCGAAGCATTGCCGGGTTTCGAGCGGCGGCGGCGCGGGCGGGGTGGTTGGGCGCGCGCTCTTCACCGGTTTGGATGCACGCGCGACTCGACCCTTGGGCACCAGGTCGCCGCTGCAGGCGGCCAGCATGCTCGCCATCGTCGCGGCCAGGGCCGCGCTGCGCCATACCGAATTTTTCGTCGCCCGCTCTACCATCAATCCCGCATTTACCACGGCTTTCCGGGCCTATGGGTTAACGGCGCTGTCATTTCGTCGCATTTTGCTGCGGCTTGACTCTTTTTCCGAAATCTTTAGGGCGGCCGACGGGCCACGCGGTCCCAACGCCGCGCGTGCTCTCTGTAAGGAGACGCATTACATGACTGATCTGACTGCCGTTGACGCCACCATTGCGCCTGCCGCAAAGCCCGCAACCCGTCCGGCTCGCCCCTTTTTCTCTTCCGGTCCCTGCGCCAAGCCTCCGGGCTGGGATGCCGCCAAGCTGGCCACCGAGTCGCTCGGCCGTTCGCACCGCGCCAAGATCGGCAAGACCCGCCTCGCCTACAGCATCGACCTGATGCGCGAGCTGCTGAACCTGCCCGACACCCACCGCATCGGCATCGTGCCGGGTAGCGACACCGGCGCCTTTGAAATGGCGATGTGGACGATGCTGGGTGCCCGCCCGGTGACGACGCTGGCCTGGGAAAGCTTCGGCGAAGGCTGGGTGACGGACGCCGCCAAGCAGCTGAAGCTCGATCCGACCGTGATCCGCGCCGACTATGGCCAGTTGCCCGACCTTTCCACCGTCGACTTCTCGAACGATGTGCTCTTCACCTGGAACGGCACCACATCGGGCGTGCGCGTGCCGAACGCCGACTGGATCCCGGCCGATCGTGAAGGCCTGACCTTCGCCGACGCCACCAGCGCGGTCTTCGCCTATGAGATCGACTGGACCAAGATCGACGTCGCCACCTTCTCCTGGCAGAAGGTGCTGGGCGGCGAGGGCGGCCATGGCGTGCTGATCCTCGGCCCCCGTGCCGTCGAGCGTCTGGAAAACCACACCCCCGCCTGGCCGCTGCCCAAGGTGTTCCGCCTGATGGCCAAGGGCAAGCTGGCTGAAGGCGTGTTCAAGGGCGAAACCATCAACACCCCGTCGATGCTGGCCGTGGAAGACGCGATCTTCGCGCTGGAATGGGGCAAGTCGCTGGGCGGCCTCAATGGCCTGATCGCACGCAGCAACGCCAATGCGGCGGCGCTGGGCAAGATCGTCGCCGAACGCGACTGGCTCGGCCATCTCGCCGTCGACGAAGCCTCGCGCTCGACCACCAGCGTCTGCCTGACCGTCGAGGGCGCCGACGAAGCCTTCATCAAGGCCTTCGCCGGCCTGCTCGAAAAGGAAGGCGCCGCCTATGACGTGGCGGGCTATCGCGACGCCCCGGCAGGCCTGCGCATCTGGTGCGGCGCGACCGTCGAGACCGCCGATATCGAGGCGCTCGGCCCGTGGCTCGACTGGGCCTACGCTCAGACCAAGGCTGCCTAACTTCATTTAAATTCCGATCGCCCTGAGCGAAGTCGAAGGGCTCGGCCGACCGATAGGGAGGCCACTTCGCTTCGCTCAGTGGAGGGCTTCGACTTCGCTCAGCCCGAACGGTTACAGATATTCCAGAAGGATATTCCCATGCCCAAGGTTCTCATTTCCGACAAGATGGACCCCCGCGCCGCCGCGATCTTCCGCGAGCGTGGTGTCGAGGTTGACGTCATCACCGGCCAGACGCCGGAAGAACTGGCCGCGATGATCGGCGCCTATGACGGCCTCGCCATCCGCAGCTCGACCAAGGTCACCAAGGCGATTCTCGACGCCGCGACCAACCTCAAGGTCATCGGCCGCGCCGGTATCGGCGTCGACAATGTCGATATCCCGGCCGCATCGGCCCAGGGCGTGATCGTGATGAACACGCCGTTCGGCAACTCGATCACCACCGCCGAACATGCCATCGCGCTGATGTTCGCGCTGGCCCGCCAGATCCCCGAAGCCAATGCCCAGACGCAGCAGGGCCTGTGGCCCAAGAACGGCTTCATGGGCGTGGAAGTCACCGGCAAGACGCTGGGCCTGATCGGCGCCGGCAATATCGGCTCGATCGTTGCCAGCCGCGCGCTCGGCCTCAAGATGAAGGTCGTTGCCTTCGATCCGTTCCTGACGCCCGAGCGCGCCGTGGAAATGGGCGTGGAAAAGGCCGATCTCGACACGCTGCTGGCGAAGGCCGACTTCATCACGCTGCACACGCCGCTGACCGACCAGACCCGCAACATCCTGTCGAAGGAAAATCTGGCCAAGACCAAGAAGGGCGTACGTATCGTCAACTGTGCCCGTGGCGGCCTGATCGACGAAGCGGCGCTGAAGGAGGCGCTGGATTCGGGCCATGTCGCCGGCGCCGCGCTCGACGTGTTCCAGACCGAGCCCGCCAAGGAATCGCCGCTGTTCGGCACGCCGAACTTCATCTGCACCCCGCATCTGGGCGCATCGACCGACGAAGCACAGGTCAATGTCGCGCTGCAGGTGGCCGAACAGCTCAGCGACTATCTGCTCGACGGCGGCATCACCAATGCACTGAACGTCCCCAGCCTGTCGGCCGAGGAAGCGCCCAAGCTCAAGCCCTATATGGCGCTGGCGGAAAAGCTGGGCAGCCTGATCGGCCAGCTGGAAGGCGATGCCATCACCGGCGTTGCGGTCGAGGTCGAGGGCCATGCCGCCGAGCTGAACCAGAAGCCGATCACCGCCGCGGTGCTGGCCGGCCTGATGCGCGTCTATTCGGACACGGTGAACATGGTCAACGCGCCCTTCCTGGCGAAGGAGCGTGGCCTGGACGTGCGTGAAGTGCGCCATGACCGCGAGGGCGACTATCAGACGCTGGTGCGCGTCACCGTTTCGACCGAAGCAGGCGACAAGTCGGTGGCCGGCACGCTGTTCGGCCATGCCCAGCCGCGTCTGGTCGAGCTGTTCGGCATCAAGGTCGAAGCCGATCTCGACGGCCACATGCTCTACATCGTCA
This sequence comes from Sphingobium sp. L-44, assembly GCF_056859495.1. Lineage (NCBI taxonomy): Bacteria > Pseudomonadati > Pseudomonadota > Alphaproteobacteria > Sphingomonadales > Sphingobiaceae > Sphingobium > Sphingobium sp. L-44. Next base: position 19,616 of record NZ_JBSXOQ010000083.1, read on the forward strand.
ACCAGGATGCGCCGGGCTTCATCGGTCGCCTGGGCTCGAAGCTGGGCGAGTCGGACGTCAATATCGGCACCTTCCATCTGGGTCGTCGCAATCAGGGCGGCGAAGCCGTGCTGCTGCTGTCGGTCGACGGCACCGTCACCGAACCGCTGCGCTGGGCGATCTGCAACCTCGCCGGCGTGAAGCAGGTGAAGCTGCTGCGCTTCGCCTAAGCTGACCTAAATATCTGCCGTTCGGTTCGAGCAGCCCTTCGACTGCCTGCAAGGCAGGCGCTCAGGACAGGCTTCAAGCTTGTCGAGAAGCGTTGTCGAGAACAGTTCTCGACAAGCTCGAACCGAACGGGGGTAGGGGATGGCCTAACCCCAAAATTCCGCTAAAGGGCCTGTCCCATGACCATGATCCCGCCAAGCCTGCTCCCGGAGGGGCTATCCGATCGCCTGCCGCCGCAGGCCGAAGCTTCCGCGCGCCTGGCGCGCCGCGTGCTCGATACGGTCGCGACCCATGGTTATGAACGGGTCATGCCGCCGCTGGCGGAGTTCGAGGACACACTGACCCAGCGGCTCAAGTCGATGCGCGCGCAGGATCTGGTCCGTGCCGTCGACCCGGTGTCGCAGCGCACTTTGGCCTTCCGCCCCGACATGACCGCGCAGGTCGGTCGCATCGCCGCCACCCGCCTGCGCAGCGCGCCGCGTCCGTTGCGCCTGTCCTATGCCGGGCCGGTGATCCGCCAGAAGGCGAGCCAGCTGCGCCCCGAGCGCGAGAAGATGCAGCTGGGCGCCGAACTGATCGGCAGCGACAGCGCCGCCGCCGCGGTCGAGATCGTCAACATCGCGATCGAGGCGCTGACTGCCGCCGGCGTCACCGGCATCACCATCGATTTCACCTTGCCCGACCTGATCGACGCGCTGGCTGCTGGTCCGTTGCCGCTGGGGGCGGAGGAACTGGAAGCCGTGCGCGCCGAACTGGACGCCAAGGATGCCGGCGCGCTGGTGGCGATCAGCCCGGCCGCCGCCGCCTATCTGCCGCTGATCGAGGCGACTGGCCCGTTCCACGCCGCGATGGAACGGCTGGAGGCGTTCAGCGCCAGCCTGGGTGGCGCCATAGACAGCCGCATCGCGGGCCTGCGCGCGATCGCCAAGCCGATCGGCTGGGACATCACCCTGACCCTCGACCCGACCGAACGGCACGGTTTCGAATTCCAGAACTGGTTCGGCTTCTCCATCTTTGCCGAGGGCTTCATCGGCGAGATCGGCCGTGGCGGCAGCTATGCCATTGCCCGTGCCGGCGAAACGGACGAGCCCGCCATGGGCTTTTCGCTCTATCCCGATCCGCTGATCGACGCGGGCTTTGGCGACGAACGGCCCCGGCGCCTGTTCCTGCCGGTCGGCCATGATGCCGTGCGCGCGGCCGCGCTGCGGGCCGAGGGCTGGCACACGGTTGCGGCCCTGGCTGACGGCGAAGATGGCGCGGCCCAGCGCTGTTCCCACTGGCTGGATGGCAGCGAGCCCCGCGCCTACTGACCGAACAGCCGGCGCAGCCAGGCGTCCACGATGCCGGTGCCGGCATAGTCGGCATCGCCCATCTCGCGGTTGATCTGCATATGGCCGCGCAGCCCGCGTCCGGGTAGGGCATGAATCTCTACTGGTGCGCCCGCCTTGCGCAGCGCGGCGGCGAGCGCATTGGACTGGGCGGTGCCGTCGACCCGATCGACATGCAGCAGCAGGAAATCGGGGGCATTGGGCTTTGCCGCCTGCAAGGTGGGCGATAGCGCCTTCTGCCGCGCCGGATCGGTGCCGAACGCCTGTTCATAGGTTTTCGCCATGAATCGGCCGCCCTGCGCCATCTGCGTTGGCACGTCATAAGCCGCGCCATCCAGTGCGATGATGCCGCGCACGGCATCGGGCTTCAGCGCGGCCTTGGCGAAATAGCGCATATCGGTGCCGACCAGCGCGACGAGGTGCGCGCCGGCGCTATGGCCCATCAGAATGATACGGCCGGGGTCGATGCCCAGCGTCACCGCCTGGCTGCGCAGATGGGCGGCCGCGTCTGCGACGTCCTGTGCCTGCTGCTCAACCGTGGCATCGGGAACCAGCCGGTAATTGATCGAGGCGAAGGCATAGCCCAGGCCGGTATAATGGGGCGCCTTGGCCGCGCCGGTGGCATTGTCCTTGCTGCCGCGCTTCCAGCCGCCGCCATGGACGAAGATGACAAGGGGTGCCTTCGTGCCCTTGCCCGGCCAGAAATCGAGCGCCTGCAGCGGATCGCGGCCATAGGTCATGGTGTGCGGCACGGCGGCGGCGGGCTGGGCCTGCGCGGCCAGCGGCATGCCCGCGAGCAGGGAGAGAATCAGGATGGGAGTCAGCCGTCTGCGCATCTGGTCGTCCTTTGCTGCCCCTGTGCCGGCATGATCGCGAGGGCGCATCCTGTCGTAAAGTCGGCACCTGGTATCAAAGTGTAATGGCGCTCCAACCTTGACGCATCGGCCATGCCCGGCTAACGCGCGCCCCGCACAGGGCGTACCCTGCCCAACCTATTCCACCGGCATGCCGAGTCCCGTCGAAGGGCATGGCCGGTCCGCGCGGCGGGCGGAGGAGTGTATCCATGGCAAATGTTACCGTGATCGGCGCCCAATGGGGTGACGAAGGCAAGGGCAAGATCGTCGACTGGCTGTCGGAGCGCGCCGATGTCGTCGCCCGTTTCCAGGGCGGACATAATGCCGGCCACACGCTGGTCGTCGGCGAAAAGGTCTACAAGCTCTCGCTGCTGCCGTCGGGCATCGTGCGTGGCACGCTGTCGGTGATCGGCAATGGCGTGGTGCTGGATCCCTGGCATTTCCGTGACGAGGTCGCCAAGCTCAAGGGGCAGGGCGTCGAGATCACCCCGGCAAACTTGCAGATCGCCGAGACCTGCCCGCTGATCCTGCCTTTCCACCGCGACCTCGACGGCCTGCGTGAGGACGCGTCGGGCGCCGGCAAGATCGGCACCACCCGTCGCGGCATCGGCCCGGCCTATGAGGACAAGGTCGGCCGCCGCGCCATCCGCGTCTGCGACCTGGCCCATCTCGACGATCTCGACCTGCAGATTGATCGCCTGACCGCGCATCATGACGCGCTGCGCGCTGGTTTCGGTGAAGCGCCGATCGACCGCGCCCAGCTGATGGCCGACCTGACCGAAATCGCGGCGTTCATCCTGCCTTTCGTCAAGCCGGTCTGGCTGACGCTCAACAAGGCCAAGTCGGAAGGCAAGCGCATCCTGTTCGAGGGCGCGCAGGGCACTTTGCTCGACATCGACCATGGCACCTATCCCTTCGTCACCTCGTCCAACACGGTGGCGGGCACGGCGGCGAGCGGTACCGGCCTTGGCCCCAATGGCGCCGGCTTCGTGCTGGGCATCGTCAAGGCCTATACCACCCGCGTCGGGTCCGGCCCGTTCCCGACCGAGCAGGAAAATGACGTCGGCCAGCGCCTGGGCGAGCGTGGCCATGAATTCGGCACCGTCACCGGTCGCAAGCGCCGCTGCGGCTGGTTCGACGCAGTGCTGGTGCGCCAGTCGGTCGCGGTTTCGGGCGTGACCGGCATTGCGCTGACCAAGCTGGACGTGCTCGATGGCTTTGAAGAGCTGAAGATCTGCGTCGGCTACAAGATCGGCGACCAGAGCTTCGACTATCTGCCCGCCCATGCGCAGGACCAGGCCAAGGCCGAGCCGATCTATGAAAGCATCGCCGGCTGGAGCGAAACCACCGCCGGCGCGCGCAGCTGGGCGGAGCTTCCGGCACAGGCGATCAAATATATCCGCCGTATCGAGGAACTGATCGGCTGCCCGGTCACGCTCGTGTCGACCAGCCCGGAACGCGACGACACCATCCTCGTCCGCGATCCCTTCGCGGATTAAGGGGCATGGCCGGCGAACGTTTCGAGCGGCACAAGCAGCCCTGGACCCAGGATGAGGTCCAGAAGCTACATACGCTCGCCAAGAAGGGCATGGCGCTCAAGGCAATCGCCAAGGCGCTGACCCGCAGTGAGGAATCGGTGAAGACCCGCGCCAAGCAGGACGGGTTGTCGATCGCCAAGCTGCGCTGAGAGATGAGAAGGCCGGGCGGAAACGTCCGGCCTTTCCTCATTCCGGGGCGTGGCGCTGGACCGGCTGGATGGCCCCGTCCTTGGCATAGGTCAGCGGTGCGATGGTGATCGACCGCCGATGATCGCCGCCGTCGGGCAGCAGCCTGTCATGATAGAAGAGCCAGCTCTTGCCGCCCCGCTCGACGATCGCCTGATGATTGGTCGAGATCGGCAGATAGTCGAGGATCACCCCGCCATAGGCGAAGGGGCCGAGCGGCGAGGCGGCGGTGCCATAGATGATCTGGCCGGGCCAGCCGGTCGAGAAGCTGAAATAATAGCGGCCCTTGTGGGCGTGGAGATAGGGCGCCTCGCCATATTTCTTCTTCGGATCGCGCGCCGGCAGTCCGGTGACGACGACATCCATGATCGAGCCGTCGACATGGATCATGTCGGGCTTCAGCCGCACCACCTTGGGCACGCGGGTGCCGAAATAGAGATAGGCCTGTCCGTCCGTGTCGATGAAGACGGCGGGGTCGATCGGTTCGGCGCCGGCATTGGCGTCGCGCGCCTTGTCGATCAACGCGTCGCCGCGCGCGTCGCGATACGGGCCCTGGGGCTGGTCGGCGACCGCAACGCCGATCCGGTCGCCGCCGATCGGCGCATAGAAATAATAGTGTCCGTTGCGTTGAGCGACTTCGGGTGCCCAGGCCTTGGCATCGGGCCGTGCCCATTGGAAGGTGGTGACGTCGAGAAAGGCGCCGTCATCCTGCCAGCTTTTCATGTCGGTTGAGCTGTAGAGGCGCCAGCTTGTGCTGTCCCAGTAGCGGCCGGAATTGGCCGCGTCGTCGGTGGCATAGAGATACCAGCGGTCGTCGAACCAGTGCGGCGAGGGATCGCCGGCAAAGCGGGGGCTGATCGGCTGGCCCGGCTCGACATCGCCATTGGCCATCAGCAGGCCCATGCAGGCCAGCAGCGCCATCCTCTTCATCCGCATCCTCCCGTGTCGGTCATTGATGTGATGATGGCGTTCCGTCATGTGAAATGCAATTTCGCATCGTGAAATATTGAAAGATTGGAAGGCCGGCTGGACCCGATCGGGGCAGGATGCGACAAGTCTTTCGACATCAAGGCAGGAGGCTCCGCATGGCACTCGACATTCTCGTCCTCTACGGCTCCTATCGACGCGGCCGGCTTGGCATACGGCTGGCGGATTATCTGATCCGCGGCTTTGAGGGGCTGGGCCACAAGGCGGAACTGGTCGATGCCAAGGCGATCGGCCTGCCGATGCTCGACCTGCGATACAGCGATTATCCGGCCGGCGAGGCGCCTGCCGCCATGGCGCTGCTGGCGCAGCGCCTGTCCGCTGCCGATGCCTTCGTCTTCGTCGCGGGCGAATATAATCGCGGCATGCAGCCGGGCCTCAAGAATCTGGTCGACCATTATCTCAAGGAGTTCGACCGTCGCCCCGCCGCGATTGCCAGCTACTCGATGGGGCGTTTTGCCGGGGTGAACAGCCATGCCGACTGGACGGTGACACTGTCCGCCATGGGCATGGCGGTGATGCCGGAGCGGCTGAGCGTCGGCCAGATCGGGCAGGTGCTGGACGAGCAGGCCCGGCCCCAGGGGGAGGGCGGCGCGGCGCTGGATCGGGGCTTTGCCGGTTTCGCCGACACGCTCATCTGGTGGGCGCTGGCGGCGAAGGCGCAGCGCTGATATCCTCGCGCGCCGATATCACCGTCGCGGCCACAAGGTCGCCGGTGACGTTGAGCGCGGTGCGGCACATGTCGAGCAGCCGGTCGACGCCCAGCACCAGCCCAATCCCCTCGGGCGGGATGCCGACCATCGCCAGGATCATCGCCACCACCGGTAGCGACCCGGCGGGCACCCCTGCCGTGCCGACCCCGCCCAATATGCAGACCAGCATCACCATCAACTGCTGGCCAAGGCTGAGGTCGACATGGAAGAATTGGGCGAGGAAGAGGACGGTGATCCCCTCGAACATCGCCGTGCCATTCTGGTTGGCGGTGGCGCCGATGGTGAGGACGAAGCGGGCGATGCGGCGCGGCAGGTGCAGATTCTCCTCCGCAACGCGGATGGCGGTCGGCAGGGTGGCGTTGGAGGAGGCAGTGGCAAAGGCCATGACGCTTGCTTCCTGCACGGCGGCGAAGAAGCGTAGCGGCGACCGGTGCGCCAGCAAGGCGATCAGCAGCGAATAGATGCCGAACATCTGAATCGCGAGCGCCAGCAGCACGACCCCGACATAGGCGGACAGGCGCAGCAGCAAGTCCCAGCCGAACTGCGCGGCGAGGTTGAACATGAAGCAGGCGATGGCGATCGGCGCCAAGCGGATGACGATCGATATGAGGCGCATCGTCACCGCGAACAGTCCCTCCATCGCGTCGAGCAGCAGCTTCGTTTCCTTCGTCTGCACCAGCATCAGCCCGATGCCGAAGAAGAGGGCGAAGACCATCACCGCCAATATGTCATTGTCGGCCATCGCCGCGATCACATTGTCGGGGACGATCGCGATCAGCGCCTGCATGCCGGTGGGCGTGTCGGCGCCGCGGTCGAGGATCGCCTGCGCCCCCTGGCCCGCATCGGCCAGCAGTGCGCGCGCCTGTGCCGGATCGACGCCGCTGCCCGGTTGCAGCAGGTTGACTAGCGCCAGGCTGATGACGACGGCGATTCCCGACACGATCAGCGTATAGAGGAGAGTGCGCAGCCCCACCCGGCGCAGCGAGCGCATCTCGCCCATTTCGGCGATGCCGACGATCAGCGCGGAGACCAGCAGCGGGATCACCAGCATGAACAGCAGCCGCAGGAAGATTTGGCCGATCGGGCCGGTGAGATAGCGGGTGACCGCATCGATCCAGGGCGCGCCGGGGTTCACGGCATAGGCGACCAGTCCGGCAGTGAGGCCGATCAGGAAGCCGACCAGCATCTGCCATTGTAGCGAGAAGGCCGCGCGCCGGCCCGCCTGTTCCTCTGTGCCCGGATCACTCATGGCCTCTCCTCTTCCTCCCGACCAACGAGCCATGCGGAAGCGGGTTGCGCGGCCGGCAATATTTCGTTTCGTTAGGGCATCGACGGAGCATAGCTACATGCTCGGGCGTTGGGCCGGTTCACCAGAAGGAGTCTTGCATGATCGTTGATGCCGTCCCCAGCATGCGCCGGATCGCATCGGAAGTGTGGAAACCGCTGACCGCGCTGTTCGTGTGGGACTGTGCGGTCACGGCCGCTTATTATCTGTTGCCGTTCAAGGCCCCTTCGCTGCCGCTCACCATCTTTGGTTCGGCCCTCGCCCTGTTCCTGGGCTTCCGGTCGAACAGCAGTTACCAGCGCTGGTGGGAAGGGCGCACATTGTGGGGGGCGATGATCAACGCATCGCGCAGCCTGGCGCGGTCTGCGCGCAATTTCCTGCCCGACCCGGAGGCACGCGACCTCAAGCGCGAAATCGTCAAGCGCCAGATTGCCTATGTGAATGCGCTGCGCTGCCAGTTGCGGCGCCAGACGATCGGCGAGGATGTGACCAAATTCCTGCGCGAGGAGGACAAGGGCAAGGCGCTGGCGCGCGCCAATCCGGCCAATGGTCTGCTCGACAGCACCGGCCGGCGGATCGACATGGCGCGGCGGGAAGGCTGGATCGATACCATCCAGCAGACCCAGATGGAAAAGGTGCTGGTCGACATCGCCAATGCCCAGGGCGGGATGGAGCGGCTGAAGAACACGCCGCTGCCCTTCCAATATCGACTGCTGCCGGTCGTGTTCACCCATCTCTTCTGTATCCTGCTGCCGATCGGGCTGGTCGAGACGCTGGGTTTCGCCACGCCGCTCGGTTCGACGGTGGCGGGCCTGATGTTCATGGCGGTGCTGCGGATCGGCGACGATCTGACCGATCCCTTTGCCGACAGCGTGCATGACGTGCCGCTGACCGCGATGTGCCGGACGATCGAGATCGACCTGCTCCAGTCGATCGGCGATCCGGCGCCAGATCCTGTCACGCCGGTGCGTGGTGTCCTGTGGTAAGGTAACAAAAAGCCCCGCCGGCATGATGCAGGCGGGGCTTTTTCTTTGGCATTGAAGCGCGGGCTTATCCCTTGCGGTCTTCGTCGACCATGTCGGAGGCCAGTTCCAGCCCGGCCCGGCCATGGGACGGGGTATGGGCCGGCGCCTTGGGATGGGGCACGTCGACCGGCTCCTCCACCTCCAGCATACCTTCCCACTTGGTGATGACCGAGGTGGCGATGGCATTGCCCAGCACGTTGGTCGCGGTGCGGCCCATGTCCATGAAATGGTCGACCGCCAGGATGAAGGCGACGCCCTCGACCGGCAGGTCGAACTGGCCGAGCGTGGCGGCGACCACGACCAGCGAGGCGCGCGGCACGGCGGCGATGCCCTTGCTGGTGACCATCAGGACGAGCAGGATCGTGATCTGGGTCGCGATCGGCAGGTCGATGCCATAGGCCTGGGCGATGAAGATGGTCGCGAAGGTCGCATACATCATCGAGCCGTCGAGGTTGAAGCTGTAGCCCAGCGGCAGCACGAAGCTGTAGATGCGGCGCGGCACGCCGAACCGGTCGAGCTGTTCCAGCATCTTGGGATAGGCGGCTTCCGACGAGGCGGTCGAGAAGGCGATCAGGATCGGCTCGCGGACATAGCGGATCAGCTTGAACATCCGCTTGCCGAGGAAAATCGCACCCGCGCCGAACAGCAGCACCCACAGGCAGATGAGGGCGATGTAGAATTCGCCGACCAGCGCGCCATAGGTCTTGAGCACGCCCAGGCCCTGCACCGTCACCGACGAGGCGAGCGCGCCGAACACGGCGAGCGGCGCGACCCGCATGACATAGCCGGTGACCTGCAGCATCAGTTCGACCAGCGCCTCGATCACGGTGATGATCGGCTTGCCCTTTTCGCCGATGGCGGTCAGCGCGACGCCGACGAACAGCGAGAAGACGACGATCTGCAGGATCTGGTTGTCCGCCATCGCGCCGATCATCGACGTCGGGAAGACGTGCAGGATGAAGTCGCGGAAATTGAGCGCTTCGGTGTTGACGCCTGCATCCGCGCCCGACCGGACGAGGTTGAGGCCGGCGCCCGGCTCGAAGAAATTGACGAAGATCAGGCCCAAGGTCAGCGAGATCAGGCTGGCGATGATGAACCAGGCGAGCGCGCGCCCGCCGATCCGCCCCAGCGCCGCGCTGTCGCCCATATGGGCGATGCCCGCGACCAGCGTGGAAAAGACCAGCGGCGCGATGATCATCTTGATCAGATGAAGGAAGATGTCGGCCAGAAGGTGAAAATAGCCCGCCACATCCTTGGCCAGCGCTTCATCCCCGCCGACCCAGAGATTGGCCACGAAGCCCACGATCACGCCCAGGACCATGCCTGTCAGGATGTAGGCCGTCAGTCGATTTCGCATTATATTCCTCTAGCCAGCGAGCGGTCCGCCCGCGCATTCATTCTGTTCTGCTGGGTGGTGACACCTAACAGGCGCCCGGCCAGCCCGCAATCGGGCAGGCTTGGACTGTGCGGGGATAGACGAATGAGCCACCATATTCCGCGCCCTGTTTTACGGCAGGACAATGGCATGGTGCTCGCTCAGGGGTAGAGAAGCCCTTCGTTCCAGCCATTTTCCCGGCGGGAGAAGACGCGCCGTTCATGCAGGCGATGCTCGCGATCCTGCCAGAACTCGATCCGTTCCGGGGTCAGGCGGAAGCCCGACCAGTGGGGTGGACGCGGCACCGGGCCACCTTCGAACCGGGCGCGCACCTCTTCATAGCGATCCATGAAGACGGCGCGCGAGGGCAGCGGGCGGGACTGGTCGGAGGCCCAGGCGCCCAGCTGGCTGTCGCGGCTGCGGGTGGCGAAATAGGCGTCGGCGGTGGCGTCGTCGACCGGGCCGACGCTGCCCTCGATCCGGATCTGGCGGCGCACCGACTTCCAGTGGAACAGCAGGGCGGCATGCGGATTGGCGAGCAGGTCGCCGGCCTTGCGCCCCTCGAAATTGGTGTAGAAGATGAAGCCGTCGGGGCCATGGCCCTTGAGCAGCACCATGCGGACCGACGGGCGGCCCTGTGCATCGGCCGTGGCCAACGCCATGGCGTTGCTGTCATTGAGTTCGGTCTCGCGCGCCTGCGCATACCACTCGTCGAAAAGGGCGAAGGGATCGGTCATGCCCCTGCCTTAGATTCCCGGCACCGCACTGTCGATACGGATGCGCCGCAGCTTGAACGATGCCCGGCCTTCGGCCACATAGGGGCGATATGGCCGTGATGCGGCAGATACCGGTTTCAGCATAACAGGATGATAGATGGCGGATCCCTATTCCACTCTGGGTGTGGCGCGCAGCGCGAGCGAAGCGGAGATTAAGTCCGCCTATCGCAAGCTGGCCAAGCAATATCACCCCGACAAGAATCAGGACAATCCGAAGGCGGCGGAGAAATTCTCGGCCGTGACCAACGCCTATGACCTGCTGTCGGACAAGGACAAGCGGGCCCGTTTCGACCGGGGCGAGATCGATGCCGACGGCAATCCGACCGCGCCCTTCGGCTTTGGCGGCGGTGGCGGCGGGCGTGGCCGTCCCGGCGGGTTCGAGTTCAACGAGGGCGGCGCCGATTTCGGCGATATTTTCGAAGGCCTGTTCGGCGGCGCGGGCCGTCGCGCCGGGGGTGGCGGCGGCTTTGGCGGCTTTGGTCGCGGCGCGCCGCCGGCCAAGGGGGCCAATGTCGCCTATCGACTGGCGGTGCAGTTCGTCGACGCTGCGACGCTGGCGCCGCAGCGCATCACCCTGCAGGATGGCAAGACGATCGACCTGAAGATGCCCGCCGGGGTCGAAACCGGCACGCAGATGCGCCTGACCGGCAAGGGGCAGGCGGGCGCTGGCGGTGCGGGCGACGCGATCGTCACCATCGAGGTGAAGTCGCATCCCTTCTTCAAGCGCGATGGCGACAATGTGTTGCTCGATTTGCCGATCACCATCAACGAGGCGGTGAAGGGCGGCAAGGTGAAGGTGCCGACCGTCGATGGCCCGGTGATGCTGGGCGTGCCTGCCGGCACCACATCGGGCAAGACGCTGCGGCTGCGCGGCAAGGGCTTTACCGGCAAGGATGGCCAGCGCGGCGACCAGCTTGTGACCTTGCTGATCGACGTGCCTGCCGATGATCCGGTGATCCTTCAGCTGGTCGAGGATTGGCAGGATGGTCGCGCGGTGCGGACCCATCTGGGCGTCTAGGACGTTCGGCAAGGGTGCCGCTGCCTTCCCCTTATAGTCCGGAGTCGCGCCGCCACATGGCGGCGCAGGCGCAGGAGAAATTCCATCGCCAGATCGATCGGGTCCGGCCGGGATCGCGCAGCTTCGAGATCGCCAAGCGGGTGATGGTGGGCGTCTATAGTGACGGGTTCATCCATGCGGGGAACCTGGCCTATCTCTCGCTGATGACGCTGTTTCCCTTCTTCATCGTCGCGGCCGCCGTCGCCAGCGTCTTCGGCCGCACGTCGGACGGGCTGTCGGCGGTGAATGCCTTTCTCTATACCGTGCCGCGCGGCGTTGCCGATGTCGTGCGCCAGCCGATCAGCGATGTGTTGCAGGCGCGTTCCGGCAATCTGCTCTGGTTCGGCGGTCTGGTGGGGCTCTGGACCGTGGGCAGCCTGATCGAGACGATCCGCGACATATTGCGCCGCGCCTATGGGACGAAGAGCACCAAGCCCTTCTGGCGTTACCGGCTGGCGTCGGTCGGGATCACGCTGGTCAGCGTGCTGGCGGTGATGTTCGCCTTTTCCATGCAGGTGATGATTACCGCGGTGGACCAGCTGCTCCACCGGCTGCTGCCCTTCGCGGATGAGGCGATCGCCTGGGTTTCCTCGGCCAAGCTGGTGCCGATGGCGATATTATGCGTGGCGCTCCACTCGCTCTATGTCTCGCTGACCCCGTCGCTCTACCGCGACAAGCGCTTTCCCAAATGGCCCGGCGCCGTCGCCACCGCGCTGTGGTGGTATGCCGTCACTCTGCTATTGCCGGTCACATTGTCGATGCTGGGCGGCTATGACCGGACCTATGGCAGTCTGGCCGGTGTCATGATCACCCTCATTTTTTTCTTTCTCGTGGGGCTTGGCGTGGTAATTGGCGCCGAATTGAATGCGGCACTGGCGGAATTTCCGGAAGACGAAGCAGCCGGCACCGTGCAGGACAAAGGGAACGGAACGACGATATGACAGGCTTGATGGCGGGAAAGCGCGGGCTCATCATGGGGCTGGCGAACGACAAGTCGCTGGCTTGGGGTATTTCGCAGCAACTGCATGCGCAGGGCGCGGAACTAGCCTTCTCCTACCAGGGCGAGGCGCTGGCCAAGCGCGTCAAGCCGCTGGCGGAACAGCTGGGCTCGGACTTCCTGATCGACTGCGACGTATCCGACATGGCGAAGCTGGACGAGGCCTTTGCCGAGATCGAGGCGCGCTGGGGCAAGCTGGACTTCGTCGTCCATGCGATCGGCTTTTCCGACAAGAATGAGCTGCGCGGCCTCTATGCCGACACCAGCCTCGACAATTTCCTGATGACCATGAACATCTCGGTCTACAGCTTCGTCGCCGTCGCGGCCCGCGCGCGCAAGCTGATGAAGGAAGGCGGCAGCCTGCTGACGCTGAGCTATTATGGCGCGGAAAAGGTCATCCCCCATTACAACGTCATGGGCGTGGCCAAGGCGGCGCTGGAAACCAGCGTCAAATATCTGGCGATGGACCTGGGCCCGGAAAATATCCGCGTCAACGCGATCTCGGCCGGCCCGATCAAGACGCTGGCCGCCAGCGGCATCGGTGATTTCCGCTACATCATGAAGTGGAACGAGCTGAACTCGCCGCTGCGTCGCAACGTGACGATCGACGATGTCGGCGGTGCCGGCCTTTACCTGCTGTCGGACCTCGCTTCGGGCGTGACGGGTGAGATCCACCATGTCGATGCGGGCTATAATGTCATCGGCATGAAGGCCGAAGACGCGCCCGACATCGCGCTGGACAAGTAAGAACGACGCGACCGGATTGGAACGGATATGAGCTTCAACACATTCGGTCGCGTCTTCCGCTTCTCGACCTGGGGCGAGAGCCATGGTCCGGCGATCGGCGCGATGGTCGATGGCTGCCCTCCGGGCCTGGCATTGAGCGAGGCGGACATCCAGCCCTGGCTCGACCTGCGCAAGCCGGGGATGTCGAAGTTCACGACCCAGCGGCGCGAACCCGATGAGGTGCGCATCCTGTCGGGCGTGTTCGAGGGCAAAACCACCGGCACGCCGATCAGCCTGATGATCGAGAATACCGACCAGCGGTCGAAGGATTATTCGGAAGTCGCCAAGGCCTATCGCCCCGGCCATGCCGACTATGCCTATGACGCCAAATATGGCTTTCGCGACTATCGTGGCGGCGGGCGCTCCTCGGCGCGCGAAACCGCCAGCCGGGTTGCGGCCGGTGCGGTGGCGCGGCTGGTCATCCCCGAAGTCGATATCTTCGCTTATGTAAGCGAGATCGGCGGCGACGCGATCGACTATGGCAATTTCGACGCGGCGCAGATCGGGCAGAATCCCTTCTTCTGTCCTGACGCCGAAGCCGCGGTGCGCTGGGAAGCGCTGGTCGATGGCGCGCGCAAGGACGGTTCCTCGCTCGGCGCAGTGGTCGAATGCGTGGCCAGTGGCGTGCCGGCCGGCTGGGGCGCGCCGCTCTATGCCAAGCTCGACAGCGAACTGGCGAGTGCGATGATGAGCATCAACGCGGTCAAGGGCGTTGAGATTGGCGACGGCTTCGCGGCCGCCCGGCTGCGCGGCGAGCAGAATGCCGATCCGATGCGGCCCGGCGCCGATGGCCCGGTCTTCCTGGCCAATCATGCCGGCGGCATCGCCGGCGGCATTTCGACCGGCCAGCCGGTCAAGGTGCGGATCGCCTTCAAGCCGACCAGTTCGATCCTGATTCCGGTCGAGACGGTGACGCGCGAAGGCGATGCGTCGGACATCATCACCAAGGGCCGTCATGACCCGTGCGTCGGCATTCGCGGCGTGCCTGTGGTCGAAGCGATGATGGCGCTGGTGCTGGCCGACCAGAAGCTGCTGCACCGCGCCCAGTGCGGGGCCGACTGACGCGCCGAACCGCGCCAATCGCGCGTCGAATGTGCAAAAGATGCGAGACGACTCACCCATGTTACGCTAGGATGACATGGTCACCCGCGGGAGGGTGAGCGGCAGAGCGTAAGCCTGGGGAGCGTCAGCACGCCAAGCGTGGATTGACGGTCAAAACGTCCCCTGAAGCCGCGACACGGGCCAGCCATGCAACCATGGCTGGCCCATTTCGTTTCACCTCCGTTAGAGACGCGATCACGCGATCGAACGGGGGCAAGACGAGATGCATTTCATCACCGCGCTATTGGGCATTTACCGCGCGGAAATCGGCCTGGTCATTCTCGCCTGCATGTTCGTCGCCTTCGTGCGCGAACGCTATTCCCCGACCGTCGTGTCGGTGCTGGGTGCCTGTGCCTTCGCGCTGCTCGGCTTGCTCGACGAGAAATCGCTCTTCTCCGTCTTTTCGAACAGCGCGCCGCTGACCGTGGGCGCGATGTTCGTGCTGTCGGGGGCGCTCATTCGCACCGGTACGATCAACCGCATCGCCGATCTGGTCATGGTCCGGGCGCAGAAGCATCCGCGGCTGGCGCTGGTGGAGGTTGCGGTGGGCACGGTGCTGCTGTCCGCCTTTCTCAACAACACGCCGGTCGTCGTGCTGCTGATCCCGATCATGTTCCGGCTGGCACAGGCGACCGCCTATCCGGTCAAGAAGCTGCTGATCCCGATGAATGCGGTGGCGGTGATGGGCGGCTGCGTCACCCTGATCGGCACGTCGACCAACCTGATCGTCGCGGGCATCGCGGCCGAACAGGGCATGCAGCCCTTCGGTATTTTCGATATCACCCCCTATGGCCTGGCCGGCACCATTGCCGGCGTCATCGGCCTGGCCTGCCTCAGTTTCCTGCTGCCCAGCGACCCGCCCTCGATCGCGGGGGAGAATGGCGGCAATGTGCAGGAATATCTGACCGAACTGGTCGTGACGCCGGACAGCGAGGTGGTCGGGCGGGAGATTGGCGAATTGTCCGTGCTCGGCCGCTCGGTCACCCTGATCGGGCTCAAGCGGGCCGGCGAGATACGACGCCACGAGCTGGAGCAGGAGGAACTGCATGTCGGCGACCGGCTGATCGTCCGCGCCGATGGCACGGCGATCATGACGCTGCGCGAATCGGGCGATTTCGAACTGGGCATCGCTGCCGATTCCGAAACCTCCGCCCGCGAGGGTACGGTGATCGAGGCGATGGTCGCGCCCAGTCATCCCTCGATCGGCGAGCGGCTGATCGACATTCCCTTCCTCCATGCCCTGCGCGTCCGCCTGATCGGCATCCATCGCGCCCGCCATCTGCCCGGCCCGGACCTGGCCGATACGCGGGTGCGCGGCGCCGACCGGCTGCTGGTGGCGGGCAGCGATGACGCGATGCGTTCGCTGAAAGACAATCCCAATCTGATCGGCGTCGACATCAGCCGCACCCGCGCCTTCCGCCCGCGCAAGGCATGGATCGCGATCCTGGCGATGGCGGCGGTGGTGATCTTGTCGGCGCTCGACGTGATCGGCATCGGCCTGGCCGCCTTCATCGCCGTCGGCGTGATCCTGGTCACCCGTTGCATCGATGCGGAGGAAGCCTGGGCGGCGATCGACGGCGATGTGCTGATCCTGATCTTTGCCATGCTGGCGGTCGGTCTGGCGCTGGAACAGGCGGGCAGCGTCGCGCTGATGGTGGGCTGGATCACGCCGCTGATGCAGGTCGCGCCGCAATGGAGCCTGGTCTTCATCGTCTATTTCGCGGCGCTAATCCTGTCCGAACTGCTCAGCAACAATGCGGTCGCGGCGCTGTTGACGCCGCTCACCATCGCGCTGGCGCATCAGCTGGGCACAGATCCGCGCCCGCTGGTGATTGCGCTGATGATCGGGGCATCGGCCTGTTTCGCGACGCCGATCGGTTATCAGACCAATGCGCTTGTCTATGCTGCGGGCGATTATCGCTTCGCCGATTTCGTGCGCATCGGCGTGCCGCTCAACCTGATCGTCGGCACCGCGGTGTGCGCGGCACTCGTGATTCTGGGCTAGGGACCAATTGCCCGCATCCGGCCCTGTCGGCACGGGTGCGGGCCCGGCATGAAGGCGGCGATCCATCAGGAGTATCGCCATGACCCGTCTTCGCTTCACTCAGGTCGACGCCTTTGCCGACGCGCCCTTCACCGGCAATCCGGCGGCGGTGATGCCGCTCGATGCCTGGCTCGACGATGCGGTGCTGCAGGTGATCGCCGCGGAAAATAACCTGTCGGAAACCGCCTTCACCGTGCCGACGCCGGACGATGCGGAGGCCGATTATGCGCTGCGCTGGTTCACCCCGGCGGTCGAGGTGAAGCTGTGCGGCCATGCCACGCTGGCGAGCGGCCATGTGCTGATGCGGGGCGATGCCATACGCTTCCGCACCCGTCATGCCGGGGTGTTGACCGTGACCCGTGCGGGCGATGGCTATGAACTGTCGTTGCCGGCCTGGACCAGCGCGCCGAAGGCGCTGCCGGAGCTGGCGGCGGGGATGGGCGGGGACATCGTCGAGACACGCTGGCGCGATGGCGGCTATGCGATCTTCGTCTATCGCGACGCTGCCGCGATCCGCGCGCTGGAGCCTGATTTCGCGACCCTGCGCAAGTTGGGCGATAATCTGCTGATGGCGACCGCGCCGGGCGACGACAGCGACATCATCAGCCGCGTCTTCGTGCCGGGCGGCGGGATCGACGAGGATCCGGTGACCGGATCGGCCCATGGCCTGCTGACGCCCTATTGGGCGGAGCGGCTCGGCAAGGATGCGATCAGCGCCTATCAGGCGTCGGCGCGGGGGGGGCGGCTCGGCTGCCGGCTGGAGGGCGACCGGGTGGTGATGACCGGCGCCTGTCGCACCGTTATCGAGGGCATATTCACCCTTTAACCGGGGAAGAGGCCGATCAGCCGGGCCAGCTGCGCCTTCACGGCGGCGCGCTGTTCCTTCTTGGGCGACATGCCGATCCGCACGATCGTCAGCCGCTGGCCGGGCGCGACCAATATATATTGGCCATTATGGCCGACGCAGCCGAACAGGCTGGCCGATGCGAGGCCCGGCATCAGCGCACTCTCGCTGCTGTCGCGGTTGAGCCAGAGATGGGCGCCATAGGCCGCGTTCCGGGGCGAGGGCGCGCGCATATAGTCGACCCATTTTTCCGGCACGATCTGATGGCCGTTGGGCGAGCGGCCATGGTTGCGCAGCAATTCGCCGAAGCGGCCATAGTCGCGCGCAGTCATGTGCATGATCGACCCGCCGATCAGCGTGCCATTGGCGTCATATTCCGGGGTCAGGCTGGACAGCTTGCCCGGCGCCTTCAGCCGGCCATCGATGAACATCTGCATCGCCCGGCGACGCACGTCGGGATGGGGGCTGTTGGTCAGCATCCGCGTCATCAGGTCCGACAGGATCATCGTGCTGCCGGTGGAGTAGGAGAAGACCTCGCCGGGAACATGCGCGAGCGGCTTGGATTCGGCATAGGCCGCCATGTCCTGCGCGCCGTCCATGAACAGCATGCGCACGGTGTCGCCGTCAGTGATCGGCTCGCCATCCTCGGCATGGTCGAGGCCCGAGGTCATCGACAGCAACTGGCGCAGGGTGATGCGGCCGCGCGGATCGCCCGGCTGGCTCCAGGCCGCGACCGGCACCGGCGAATCGAGCGCCAGCCGCCCGTCCGACACCATCAGGCCGACCAGCACCGCGGTCACGCTCTTGGCCATCGACCAGGACAGCAATTTCGTGTCGGGGGTGATGCCGGGGGCATAGCGTTCGGCGATCACCTTGCCGTCGCGCATGACCAGCAGGGCGCGGGTTTCGCCCATCTCCTTGTCGTCGAACAGCGGATCGATCGCGCCGCGCAGCGCGCTGGCGCTGACCACGGCGTCGGTGTCGACACTATAGACGGGCTCGGGCGCATGGGCCGCGCGCCCCGCCAGCGTGCCGGCCAGGACGAGCGCCACCAGTCCGGCACCCATGGCAAGGCGCTTTACGATTCGCTTCTCGATCTGCATAAGCCGGCGCCCTTAGCATGGAGGCGGGAAGAAGGACCATGGCGGTTCGTGGTAAATGGTGGATCGTCGCGGCGGTGATCGTCGTCGCGCTGCTGGCCGCGCTGGCGTGGAACTGGTCGACCCTGCGCGCCCGCGCGCAGCTCGGATCGGCCTATGGCGCGCGGCTGACCTGTTCCTGCCGCTATGTCGAGGGCCGCGCCATGGGCAGCTGCCAGGGGGACAAGGAGCCGGGCATGGCGATGGTGCGGCTGACCGACAAGCCGGAGGAGCGGGCGGTCGAGGCGCATGTCCCGCTGCTGGCGTCGCGCACCGCGCGCTTCAAGCCGGGCTGGGGTTGTCTGCTCGATCCGGCAGGCTAAGCGCGTGTTTGAGAAATCGCGAAAGAGCGATTTCTGATACGGCACCAGCCCGCTCCCCCACCCGGCCACCCAACGGCAGTATTCTATGGGTGGCCGGGTGGGGGGAGCGGGCTGGTGCCGGAATGCGCCATCTGTCGCATCTCAAACAGACACTCCGCGCTACTGGCACCTGTGGCCCTGACTCGCTAAGGCCGGTCCATGCCTCGCGACATTCCCACGCTGCTCCACGATATTTTCGGCTTCACGACGTTCCGCGGGGTGCAGGAACAGGTGGTCGGCCGGGTCATGGCGGGGCAGCCGACCCTGGCGATCATGCCGACCGGCGCGGGCAAGTCGCTTTGCTATCAGCTGCCCGCCGTTGCGCTCGATGGCTGCTGCGTCGTCGTCTCGCCGCTGATCGCGCTGATGCATGACCAGCTGCGTGCAGCGACCGCTGTCGGCATCCGCGCCGCCAGCCTGACCAGCGTCGATGCCGACTGGCGCGAGACGCAGGACCGGCTGCGCAATGGCGAACTGGACCTGCTCTATGTCGCGCCGGAACGGGCGAGCGGCGAGGGGTTCCGCAATCTGCTGCGCTCGGCGAAGGTCGCGCTGTTCGCGATCGATGAGGCGCATTGCGTGTCCGAATGGGGGCATGATTTCCGCCCCGACTATCGGTTGCTGCGGCCGCTGCTCGATGAGTTTCCCGATGTCCCGCGGCTGGCGCTGACGGCGACGGCGGATGCGCATACGCGCAAGGATATCCTCGTCCAGCTCGGCATTCCCGAGGATGGCCTTATCATTTCGGGCTTCGACCGGCCCAATATCCGCTATGCCGTCCATCCGCGCGACGGGCTGACCCGGCAGCTTGCCGATCTGCTCGCCGCTAATCCGGGGCCGGGTGTCGTCTATGCGCCGACCCGCGCCGCGACCGAGAAGCTGGCCGAGACGCTGGGGCGCAACGGCCGGGCGGTGCGCGCCTATCATGCCGGCATGGACCCGGCCCAGCGCGCCGCCAACCAGGCCGCCTTCATCGCCAGCGAGGATATGGTGATGGTCGCCACCGTCGCCTTCGGCATGGGGATCGACAAGCCCGACGTGCGCTTCGTCGCCCATGCCGGCCTGCCCAAGTCGATCGAGGGCTATTATCAGGAATCGGGCCGCGCCGGCCGCGATGGCGAACCGGCGGTCGCGCATCTCTTCTGGGGGGCGGAGGATTTCGCCCGTGCCCGCCAGCGCATCATGGAGCTGGAGCCCGCGCGCCAGCAGGGCGAGCGGGCGCGGATCGCGGCGCTGGGGGCGCTGGTGGAAACGGCGACCTGCCGCCGGGCGATCCTGTTGCGGCATTTTGGCGAGAATCCGCCCGCGACCTGCGGCAATTGCGACAATTGCCTGACCCCGCCGGCCAGCGTCGACGCGACCGAGACCGCGCGCAAATATCTGTCGGCGGTCTATCGCACCGGCCAGAGCTTTGGCGCGGGCCATATCGAGGCGGTGCTGAGCGGCGCCGTCACCGACAAGATTCGCGAGCGCGGGCATGACAAAATCTCCGTCTATGCGATCGTCGATGGCGACGAGACGGCGCTGCTGCGGCCGGTGTCGCGCGCGCTGCTGGTGCGGGACGCGTTGGAGACGACCGAGCATGGCGGGCTGATGCTCGGCCCCAATGCCCGGCCGATCCTGCGCGGGGAGGAGGAAGTGCGCATCCTGGTGCCGCCGCGGCGCGAGCGGAAGAAGCGCAATGCCCGCAATGGCAGCGATGCCAATCCGGTCGGCGATCCGCTGTTCGATGCGCTGCGCACCTGTCGCCGCGAACTGGCGCAGGATGCCGGGGTACCGCCCTATGTCATCTTCCATGATTCGACGCTGCGCGAGATGGCCGAGCAGCGGCCGGCGACCATCCATGAACTGGGCATGGTGAGCGGCGTCGGGCAGAAGAAGCTGGATGCCTATGGCGATGCCTTCCTGGCGGCGATCCGGCCCTATCTGTAGCGGATGATGCCACGCTATCCTACTGACGCTTGAATCCTGTGGCGGGCGGGCGCATGGCGGGGGCGAAGGAGATTTGCCCATGTTCCGCCAGCTGACCGACCGCCTCTATGTCTCGCCCCAGATCAGTGTCGATCAGGTGGAGACCGCCAAGGCGCTGGGCGTGACCATGATCATCAACAACCGTCCCGATGACGAGGAGCCGGGCCAGACCAACGGCGCTGCAGTCGAGGCGGCGGCGATCGACGCCGGTGTCGCCTATGCCGCCGTGCCGGTCGCTCATGGCGGCTTTGCCCCCTGGCAGCTCGACGGCATGGCCGCCGCGATGGAGCAGGCGGGCGAGGGCAAGATCCTGGCCTATTGCCGGTCGGGCACGCGTAGCACCCTGCTGTGGGCGTTGACCCGCGCGCGGGCCGGCGACAATGCCGATGCGCTGTCGGCGCAGGCGACGGCTGCGGGCTATGATCTTGGCCCGGTGCGCCAGATCATGGATGCGCTGAAGCCCGCCTGAAAATAGGATTTCGTCCGCTTAACTTCGCATATTTCCCGCACATTTCGACATTTCCTTGCTCAAGTAGGAAATCATGTTGCGAGGAGGATGGGGACGCCGGACGATGGGAAGGAGCCGGGCGCAGCCTAACATGGGCCCGGCTCTGTAGGACAGGGCGGGGGAGCGGGCCGGAACCGGCTTTCTCAAGCGGATGCTCAGCCGCACTCCACCGTGACATGTTCCATGCGCGGCAGGCTGCGCACCCGTTCGCGGACACGGGCGCCGTCGGCGCCGGGCGCCAGGCTGATGATCGCGGCATGGGCGTGCGGGCCGATGCGCCAGACATGGAGGTCGCGGATGGTAGCGCCTTCGGCTTCGACCAGGCCGCGCACCTTGGCCATCAATGCGGGTTCGGCGGTGTCGAGCAGGATGGCGGCGGTGTCCTTCATCAGGCCCCAGGCCCAGCGGGCGATGACCACCGCGCCGAGCAGGCCGACCGCCGGATCGAGCCACCACCAGCCGAGATAGCGGCCGGCCAGCAGCGCGGCGATCGCCAGCACCGACGTCAATGCGTCGGTCAGTACATGGACATAGGCGGCGCGCAGGTTGTTGTCGGCATGGCCCCCCTTATGGTCGTGATCATGGTCGTCATGCGCGTGGCTATGCCCATGATCATGGCTATGGTCGTGGCCGAGCAGCAGGGCGCTGACCAGATTGATGACCAGGCCGATGATGGCGACCAGGGTCGCCTCGCCAAAGGCGACCTTCACCGGCTCGAACAAGCGCATGCCGGATTCGATCGCGATGAACAGCGCGGTGAGCAGCAGCAGCAGCGCGGAGGCGAAGCCGGACAGGTCGCCGACCTTGCCGGTGCCGAAGGTGTAGCGCGGATTGCGGGCATGCCGCTTTGCGTAGCTGTAGGCGGCGGCGGCCACCGCCAGCGCGCCGGCATGGGTCGCCATGTGGAAGCCGTCGGCCAGCAGCGCCATCGACCCGGTGATCCAGCCAAAGGCGATTTCCACCACCATCGTCGCGGCGGTCAGCCAGACGACCCACAGGGTGCGCCTGGCATTCTTGTCATGCCCGGCGCTCAGATAGATATGGTCGAAATAATGGCGTTCCGCGCCATCCTTGTCGGTCGGCGGCGGGGCGGCCGGGGCGGGATGATGCGCATGGTCATGGTTGCAGCCGGCGCCATGATGATGGTGCGCATGGGCGTGATCGTCGTGCATGGTCATTTCCCGTAGCGGCGGATCAGCGCCAGCATTTCTTCGGTGGCGGCCGTGCGCGCTTCGTCGGTCAGGCCGGGGCGGGCGACATGTTCGCGCATATGCTGTTCGATCAGCTCCTCCATCAGGCTGCCGACCGCGCCGCGCACCGAGGCGACCAGTTGGAGTGTCTCCGAGCAGCCGGCATCGCCCGCCAACTGGCGTTCGACGGCGTTGACCTGCCCCGCGATGCGGCGCACCCGCGCCAGCAATTTGTCCCGATCCGCGATGATGTGCATAGGATACCCCCCTATACTATGTGGATAAGTTGAGCAAGGCGTGGGGGGATGGAGCGGGGGCGCCAGTTGGAGCCGAGAATCGACGCGACAGTCGAAGTTCACAGTGTCGTGCGGGTAAATTCGGGCCAATGCGCCGGCCAAGCGCCTGCCGCGCGCCGGTGAAGCGACAGGCGCGCGACAACCGGGTCAGGATGACGCGCCTTCGACGCGACAGGGAGAGGGCAACGAGGCGACAGGAAAACGACACTTGCGCGCCGGTCGGGCGACAGCGGCTTGGCGGCGAGGGCTGGAAAGTGGAGCGGGTGTCCATCGCCCACGGTAGATCAGAGAAAGGCCGAGTAGGAAAGCGGGATGCCGGGTCAAGCCCGGCATGACGGACGGGGGGATGGCAACTGATGACCATAAGCCACCCTCACCATCATCGTCACCCTGAACTTGTTTCAGGGTCCATTCCTCCCATAAGACCAATAGTTTGTGGGGCCTGATGGATGCTGAAACAAGTTCAGCATGACGTCGGTGGGATGGCCGCAACCTACCCAAATCAGTCATCCCAGCGTAGGCTGGGATTTCTATTTTCTTTGAGAATGGGGGGCAAGAAATAGTGGGATGTCGTTGAGAGTCACGTGCCTCGCAACAACCTTCGCTGGCATGACGGGATAGGGGACCGCCTGTTCTCCACCCATCCCTGCCTGCCCGTCCCGCTTTGCCTTTGGCGTTGGCGTCGCTAACAGGAGTGAGTGGCTGATCTGGAATGCGATCTTGCGATTATCGGCGGGGGCCTTGCCGGCGGGCTGATCGCGCTTGCCTTTGCCGAGCGGCGGCCGGGTACGCGCATCCTGTTGATCGAGCAGGCCGATCATGTCGGCGGCAATCATATCTGGTCCTTCTTCGATGGGGATGTCGATGCGCGCGACCGCTGGCTGGTCGATCCGCTGGTCAGCAGCCGCTGGTCGCAGGGTCATGAAGTGCGCTTTCCCGGCTATCGGCGGCTGCTCAACACCCCCTATAACAGCATCGCCTCCCCCCGTTTCGACGCGCATGTGCGGGCGGCGCTGGGCGATCGCCTGCTGACCGGCGCGCAGGTGGCGACGATCGGCCGGCAATTTCTGGTGCTGGAGGACGGGCGGCGGATCAGCGCGCCTGCGATGATCGATGCGCGGGGCGCGGGCGACCTGTCGGCGCTGCGCTGTGGCTGGCAGAAATTCGTCGGGCAGACGCTGCGACTGGCACAGCCGCATGGGATCGCGCGGCCGGTGATCATGGACGCGACGGTGGCGCAGATCGACGGCTATCGCTTCGTCTATCTGCTGCCGCGCGACGCCCGGACGATCTTTGTCGAGGATACTTATTATAGCGACGGGCCGGCGCTGGACGAGGCAGGGATCGCTGAGCGGATCGCCGCCTATGCGCAGGCGCAGGGCTGGCAGGTGGAAGAGGTTATCCACAGCGAGAGCGGGGTGCTGCCGGTGGTGCATGGCGGCGATTTCGACGGTTACTGGCCGGCCGATGACCCGGTTGCGCGGGCCGGGGTGAAGGCCGGGCTGTTCCAGCCGATGACCGGCTATTCGCTGCCCGATGCGGTACGATTCGCGACCTGGCTGGTGGAGCAGCCGCTGAAGGGCCTGCCGGTGGCGACGCGGACCTATGCTGCGGCGCACTGGAAGAAGGGACTTTATTATCGGCTGCTTGGCCGGATGCTCTTCGGCGCTGCGGTGCCGGACCAGCGCTGGCGCATCTTTGCCCGCTTCTATCGGCTGCGGCCGGGGCTGATCCAGCGCTTCTATGCCGGTCGATCGACCATAGCCGATCGCATCCGCATCTTGTGCGGGCGTCCCCCGGTGCGCATAAGGGATGCCATGCACGCATTGCTGAACCCACCCGCCTGATGGAGCGGAAAGCGATTGTCATTGGCGCGGGCTTTGGCGGCCTGGCGCTGGCCATCCGTCTGCAGTCGGCCGGGGTGACAACCACCCTGATCGAGGCGCGCGACCGCCCCGGTGGCCGCGCCTATATGTGGGAGAAGGACGGCTTCACCTTCGACGCGGGGCCGACGGTCATCACCGATCCGGCCTGCCTGGCCGAATTGTGGCGCCTGTCGGGGAACGACATGGCGCAGGATGTCAGCCTGGTGCCGGTGTCGCCCTTCTACCGGCTCAACTGGCGCGACGGCACCAATTTCGACTATTCCAACGACGAGGTGGCGCTGCGCGCGCAGATCGCCAAGCTCAATCCCGAGGATGTCGCGGGCTATGAGCGGTTCCTGGACTATGCCGACGGCGTCTATGAGGAGGGCTATCGCAAGCTCGGCTCGGTCGCCTTCCTCGACTTCGCCTCGATGGTGCGGGCGGGGCCGAGTCTTGCCAAATATCAGGCCTGGCGATCGGTCTATTCGATCGTGTCGAGCCATGTGAAGGACGAGAAGCTGCGCCAGGCGCTGTCCTTCCACAGCCTGCTGGTCGGCGGCAATCCGATGACCACCAGCGGCATCTATGCACTGATCCACAAGCTGGAGAAGGATGGCGGCGTGTGGTTCGCCAAGGGCGGGACCAACCGGCTGGTGCAGGGGATGGCGACCCATTTCGAGCGGCTGGGCGGGGTGCTGCGGCTGGGCGACGCGGTGGTCGAGATCGAGACCCATGGCGACCGGGCGGTGGCAGTGCGCACCGCGTCGGGCTGGCGCGGGGAGGCGGACGCGATCGCCAGCAATGGTGACCTGATGCACAGCTATCGCGATCTTCTGGGCCATCACCCGCGCGGGCAGAAGCAAGCGGAAAAGCTGCAACACAAGAAATGGTCGCCCAGCCTGTTCGTGCTGCATTTCGGCATCAAGGGCAGCTGGCCGGGCATTCCCCACCATATGATCCTGTTCGGCCCGCGCTATGAGGGGCTGCTGACCGATATCTACAGCCATGGCGTGCTGCCGGCGGATTTCTCGCTCTATCTGCATCACCCGACCGTCACCGATCCGTCGATGGCGCCGGAGGGCTATTCGACTTTCTATGCGCTCGCCCCGGTGCCGCACATGGGCAAGCTGCCGATCGACTGGGATCGCTTCGCGCCGGCCTATGCCGAGCGCATCCTGGACGAGATCCAGCATCGGCTGATCCCCGACATACGCTCGCGCATCGTGACCCAGTTCCATTATGCGCCGAGCGACTTCGGCCGCGACCTCAATGCCCATCTGGGCAGCGGTTTCAGTCTGGAGCCGCTCTTGACCCAGAGCGCCTGGTTCCGCGCCCATAATCGCGATGATGTCATTCCCAACCTTTATCTGGTAGGGGCCGGCACCCATCCCGGCGCGGGCATCCCCGGCGTGGTGGGCAGCGCCAAGGCGACCGCGGCGCTGATGCTGCAGGACATGGCTTGAGGAGCGCGCGGCGCTTCGGGACTGGAAGATGATGAAAAGACTGGCTGTTTATTGTGGTTCGGCGACGCCGGCCGACCTCACCTATATCGACGCGGCGCGCCATGTCGGCCGCACCTTGGCACAGCGCGGAATCGGCGTCGTCTATGGCGGCGGGCGGCTGGGCCTGATGGGCGCGGTGGCGGATGCGGCGCTGGAAGCGGGCGGCGAGGTGATCGGCGTGATCCCCGAGGCGCTGGTCGGCGCCGAAGTCGCGCATGGCGGCTGCACCGAACTGCACGTCGTCCAGACCATGCACCAGCGCAAGCAGCTCTTCACCGACCTGTCGGACGGCTTCGTCACGATTCCGGGCGGCGTCGGCACGATGGACGAGCTGTGGGAAGCGATCAGCTGGGCGCAGCTGGGCTATCACAACAAGCCGGTCGGCCTGCTCAATGTCGCGGGCTTCTATGACCAGTTGATCGGCTTCAACCGGCAGATGGTGGAAGCCGGCTTCATCCGGCCGCAGCATGCCGGCATCATGATCCATGACGACAGCATCGAGGGGCTGCTGGACCAGATGGCCGCCTATCAGCCGCATGAGACGATCTTTGCGATGAAGGCCGCACGGCTCTGATCTGATCCTTCATGGTCGGGTGACATTGCCTGCCGGACAGGGCATGTCCCGACCATGGTTTCAGACAGTCTCGATCGCCCAGCCCTGGTCGCCCATGCCCGCGACAGCATCGCGCGGGGTTCCAAGAGCTTTGCCATGGCGTCGAAGCTGTTCGACCCGGTGACGCGCGAGCGGGCCTGGCTGCTCTATGCCTGGTGCCGCAAATGCGACGATATCGCCGATGGGCAGGACCATGGCGGGACGATGAGCGGCGTTACCGACGGGCAGGCGCGGCTGTCGACGCTGCGGGTGCTGACCGATGCGGCGCTGCGTGGCGAGCCGACCGGCGACCCGGCCTTTGACGGCTTTGGCGTCGTCATGCGCGAATGCGCGATCCCGCACCGCTATGCCCATGACCTGCTGGAGGGGTTTGCACTCGATGCGCGCGACTGGCGGCCGCGCAGCGAGGCCGACATGCTGCGCTATTGCTATCATGTCGCGGGCGCCGTGGGCTGCATGATGGCGGTGCTGATGGGGGTCGACCCGGAGGATGAGGCGACGCTGGACCGCGCCTGCGACCTGGGCATCGCGTTCCAGCTCGCCAATATCGCCCGCGACATCAGCGAGGATGAACTGGCCGACCGCTGCTACCTGCCGGTCGAATGGCTGGTGGAAATGGACATGCCACCCGGCGAGCATATGAAGCCCTGGCTGCGGCCGCAGCTGGCGATATTGGGGCAGCGGCTGGCCGACATGGCGGCCGCCTATGAGGATAGTGCGCGCCATGGCACCGGCGCGCTGCCAGCACGGGCGGCCTGGGCGGTGCTGGCGGCGGCGGGCATCTATGGCGACATTGCGCGCGAAGTGGCGCGGCGGGGCGAGCATGCCTGGGACCATCGCGTGGTGACGCCGGGGCGCGAAAAGCTGGGCTGGGTGATCCGCGCGGGACGGCAGGTGCCGGGCCGGGCGCGGCGCTGGCCGGCAGGGGCAGCGCGGTCTGCCAGGTTGTGGACGCGGCCGACTGTCTAACTTTGGGTGGTTTCCTGCCATTCCCCTCCCGCACGCGGGAGGGGTAGCGAGACTTGCGCGCGCAGCGCGTTAGTCGCAGCGGGGTGGGCTATCGCGACGTCCACCCCACCCCCTAACCCCCTCCCGCCTGCGGGAGGGGGACCATGTCCGCACTTGGTCGTTAGCGGATTGCCCGGTTTAACACCTTCCGACCGATCCATGACGCCGCGCCAAAGAGCGCCGAGGCCCAAGCGAAGAGCATCCCGGCCCCGAAGGCAAACCCTGAATACAATTCGTAACCGAACGGAACGGTCACGATGGCAGACAGAACCGCCCAGATCATGATCCATACGCCGAACATGGTTGCTCGGTGCGATTGCCTTTTCGATGTTCGCGGGCTGGGCATGTCGTTATGCTATGCGACAAAATCCAATGTCCGCAACTGGGATCGCAATCTGAACGCCGGAACGACTATCTTGGGTTGTACCCGGCCCATTGAACTCGACCCGTTGCCTGCCCTGTGGATAAAAATAGGGCCGGTACTTTCGTACCGACCCCAAGGCATGTTCGCAGGAGGAACCAGGTGAGGCGGGCGGCCCAGGCCCGTGGGATGGGCCGCCCTGCCAATCTCAGTAATTGTAGGCGCGCTCGCCATGTTCGCCGAGGTCGAGGCCTTCATATTCGACCTCCTGGCTGACCCGCAGGCCGGTAATTGCCTTGGCGATGAAGATGGCGATGGCGGTGCCGATCGAGGCCCAGATGATGGTCACGACGACCGCTTCGATCTGGACGAGCAGCTTGGCGCCGATTTCATAGTCCGCTGCGCCGGGGCCGCCGAGGGCCGGCGAGTAGACGATCGCGGTGCCGATGGCGCCGATCATGCCGCCGATGCCGTGGATGCCGAAGGCGTCCAGGCTGTCGTCATAGCCAAGCTTGGGCTTGAGCACGGTGACGGCATAGAAGCAGATGATCGAGGCAACGGCGCCCAGCACGATCGCACCGAACGGACCCGAGTTGCCGGCGGCCGGGGTGACCGCGACGAGGCCGGCGATGACGCCCGAGCAGAAGCCCAGGGCCGACGCCTTGTGGCCGTTGACGCGTTCAGCCAGCATCCAGAACAGGGCGCCCGATGCGGTGGCGACGAAGGTGTTGATCATCGCGAGGGCGGCCGAGCCATTGGCTTCGAGCGCCGAGCCGGCGTTGAAGCCGAACCAGCCGACCCACAGCAGGCCGGTGCCGACGGCGGTCAGCGTCAGGCTGTGCGGGGCCATCGGTTCCTTGGGGAAGCCGATGCGCTTGCCCAGGATGAGGCAGGCCACCAGCGCCGAGACGCCGGCGTTGATGTGAACGACGGTGCCGCCCGCGAAATCGAGCGCGCCGGCCTTGAAGAAATAGCCCGAAGCGGCCCAGACCATGTGCGCGATCGGGAAATAGACGATCGTCAGCCAGATGGCGGCGAACACCATCACGGCCGAGAATTTGATGCGTTCGACCACCGAACCCAGCACCAGCGCAACGGTGATCGCGGCGAAGGTCATCTGGAAGCAGACGAAGACATATTCCGGAATCTCGACGCCGGCGGTGAAGGTCGCGGCCTGCGAAGCGGGCGTGATGCCCTTCAGGAAGGCCTTGTCGAAGGTCGAGACGAAGTTGGAGAGGCCGCTGGTATAATCGGGACCGAAGGCCATCGAATAGCCGTACATGACCCAGATCAGCATGGCGAGGCAGGCGGCGGCGCCGATCTGCGTCATCACCGACAGCATGTTCTTGCTGCGGGCAAGACCGCCGTAGAACAGGGCGAGGCCGGGCAGGATCATCAGGAAGACGAGGATGGTGGAGGTCATCATCCAGGCAACGTCGCCCTTGTCCACGGTCGCGGCCGGCGCGGCCGCGTCCTGTGCCCAGGCGGGCAGCGCGGCGAACAGCGAGAGGCCGGTGGCCCCCAGCGCGCCGCAAATCTTCTTCGAAAAGGTCATCATTCCCCCCTTCTTACAGCGCGGTTTCGCCGGTCTCGCCGGTGCGGATGCGCACGGCCTGGCCGACATCGAGGACGAAGATCTTGCCATCGCCGATCGCGCCCGAATTGGCGGCGGCCTGCGTCGCTTCCACCACGCGCGGCGCGAGGTCGTCGTCGCAGACCACCTCGATCTTGATCTTGGGAACCATGTTGGTGGAATATTCGGCGCCGCGATAGATTTCGGTCTGGCCCTTCTGGCGACCAAAGCCCTTCACTTCGCTGACCGTCATACCGGCGATGCCAAGCGAGGAAAGAGCCTCGCGGACATCGTCAAGCTTGAACGGCTTGATGATAGCCATGACAAGTTTCATGTCGCCCCCTTATTTGGTGTGCGGCGACATACCAGCAAGAGGCGTGCCAATTTTCTAATGACGCATTAACGCGGGATTTCCACTAGGGGAGATTGTTGCGCCGCCGAAAAAATGTGCAGATGCACAGCCATGCCTAAAAAATAGGCATGTTCCCGCCTACCATTGCGATCCTTCGGCGACCGCTGCCGCTTCGGCGGGCAGGGTGGTGCGACCAAGGGCAGCGTTGCGATGGGGGAAACGGCCGAAGCGCGCGATGGTTGCATGATGCTGGCGGGCGAAATCGAGCGACCGGGCGTCGCCGGTCCCTTCGAACAGGGAGAGCGACAGTTCCTGATCGGCCAGATCCTCGCTGTGCTGGAAGGGCATGTAGAAGAAGAGCCGGCCCGCCCCGCCAATCTGGATGTCATAGCCCAGCGCGATGGCGCCGCGCGCCACCTCACGGGCGATCGGGTCGGTGGCAAAGGCCTGGGCCTGGCCGCGGAACATGTTGCGGGGCAATTGGTCGAACAGCAACACGGCGGCCAGCGCATCGTCGGCGCGGTCGAGGAAGCTTTCTGGCGGAAGCATCCGCTTCTCGCTCCACAACAGGGCGAAGCGGTCGATGCAATGCTGATCGAGCACCGGATCATGGCTGTACCAGCCTTCCTCGCCCACCTGGTTGAACCAGAAGTCGAGCAGGGCCGCCGCCCAGTCGGCGGTCACGGCGTCATGGCTGTCGGTCAGCATGTTCATACGCAAAATACGTATCGATCGTCGCCCGGTTCCTCGGCCCATGGCGGCGGCGGGTCGGGTGACCGCGCCGCCATGGAAGGAATGGGGTCAGGCGGCGGTGCCGCCGACGGTCAGCCCGTCCATCAACAGGGTCGGCTGGCCGACACCGGCCGGCACGCTCTGCCCACCCTTGCCGCACATGCCGATGCCTTCGTCGAGCGCCCAGTCATTGCCGATGCCGATCACCTTGGTCAGCGCGGTCGGGCCGTCGCCGATCAGGGTCGCGCCCTTGATCGGATCGCCGATCTTGCCATTTTCGACCTTATAGGCCTCGGTGCAGGAAAAGACGAACTTGCCCGAAACGATGTCGACCTGGCCGCCGCCGAAGCTCTTGGCGAAGATGCCCGACTTGACGCGCGACAGCAGCTCTTCCGGATTGTCCTGGCCACCCTTGATGAAGGTGTTGGTCATGCGCGGCATCGGCGCATGGGCATAGGATTCGCGGCGGCCATTGCCGGTCGGTGCGACGCCCATCAGCCGGGCGTTGAGGCGGTCCTGCATATAGCCCTTGAGGATGCCGTCCTCGATCAGGATATTTTCCTGGGTCGGCGTGCCTTCGTCGTCGATCGACAGCGAGCCGCGGCGATCGAGGATGCTGCCATCGTCGACCACGGTGACGCCCGGCGCGGCGACGCGCTGGCCGATGCGGCCGGAAAAGGCGCTGGTGCCCTTGCGGTTGAAATCGCCTTCCAGGCCATGGCCGATCGCTTCATGGACCAGCACGCCGGGCCAGCCGGGGCCGAGCAGCACGGTCATTTCGCCGGCGGGGGCGGCGACCGAACGGAGATTGACCTGGGCCTGGGCCAGCGCCTCGTCGATGGCGCGGTTCCAGATGCTGGGGTCCATCACCTGATCGTAGAGATAGCGGCCGCCAATGCCGAACACGCCGGTTTCGCGCCGGCCATTTTCCTCCAGGATGACCGAGACGTTGAGGCGAACGAGCGGGCGGATGTCGCTGGCGGTGAAACCGTCGGCGCGGACGATCTCGATCACCGACCAGCTGCCGGCGAGGCTGACCGAGACCTGGGCGACGCGCGGGTCGCGGGCACGGGCGGCGGCGTCGATCGCGGCGCACAGGGTCACCTTCTCGGCGAAGGGCACCAGCTCCAGCGGATTGGCGTCGGTATAGAGGTGGCGGTTGGTGCGCTGGGGCGGCGGGGCGGGCTGGCTCTTGGCTGGATCGAGCAGGGTCAGTGTCTGCGCTGCCTTGGCGATTGCCGCTTCGCTGAGGTCGTTGGCATGGGCAAAGCCGGTCATCTCGCCCGAGACGCCGCGCAGGCCGAAGCCCGCATCGGTCGAATAATCGGCGGTCTTGAGGCGGCCATCGTCAAAGCCGAAGCTCTCGCTGGCGCGATATTGGAGGTAGAGCTCGCCATCGTCGCAGGCCGCAAGCGCCTGCGCGGTCAGGCGGCGCGCGCCATCGGGATCGAGCAGGCCCAGACGATAGAGCAGGCCGCGGGCATCAGTGAATTGCGAAGCGAGATCGGTCATGCCGCCCGATATAGGCGCGGCATGACGGATGCCCAATGGAAATTTTAAAGGCTGGCGCCCGAAGCGATGTCCGGCTTGCTGCCGATCTCGGCATTGTCGGCGACGCCGCCGGCCAGCACGAAGCGGCGATCGCAATAGCCGCAATCGACATAGCCATGCTCGTCAATTTCCAGGAAGACGCGCGGATGGCCAAGGGCGGCGGGAATGTCACCCGAACCGTCGCAGGAGACGCGGGACTTGGTGACTCGGATGATTTCGGGCGGCTGGATCATGGGAGGCGGAATTAGCAGCGGTGACGCGCCGCCGCAATATCTGGCAGCGCGTGATTACATCAGCGGATAGCGGGGCTGGGTGCAACCGGCGTCGGCGGGGGGCTTTGCCGCGATCCTTGCGCTTGGGGTCTTGGGTTGCCAGTCGGCGCAATTGCCGACCGCCATCACCGCGAAGGGCGACAGCATCAGCAATATCGGCGCGACGGAGCCGCCAAGGAAGAAGCTGATCGGCATGGGCGGGAAGATGCCGGAACCATGCTTGCTGCAGGATGAATGTTACGGGTGCGGATCGGGGCTGGTTTGCGGGGGCCTCGCTGTCGCTCGGGAGTTTTGCGGGAAGCCGTCCCCCGGACGGGCTCTAAAGGCCGCAAAACTGGTGGGCGATGACGGGCTCGAACCGCCGACATTCTCGGTGTAAACGAGACGCTCTACCAACTGAGCTAATCGCCCCCATGGGGTGCGGGCGCTTCTAGGGGATTTTGGTCAGCGGTCAAGCGGCCTTTATCCGATGAGGCAGATCAGTGCGCGCGATAGCGATGGCTGGCGCCGAACCAGCGGATCAACTGGTCAGCCGCGTCGTCGGCGAGCGCGATGAAGATGCGGCGGCCGTCATGCGGATCGGCGCGGCGTTCGACCAGGGCCTTGTCCGTCAATGTGCGAATCCAGCGTAGCGCCGTGGTCGGCGGCACGGCGGAGGCGATGCAGAGGCTGGAGACCGAGACATGGGCCTGTTCCAGCCGGGCGGCGAGCAGGTCGAGCATCATGTCCCAGGCCGGATCGGCGAACAGGTCGCCAGGCAGGAAATCGGCACGCAGCCGGCGGGCGCGCAGCAGGTCGCGGACCTGGGCGGCGGTGACGGAGGCGGTTTCCGCCATGGTGGCCGCGCCGATCGTGGCCATGGCCGGCATGGCGGTATAGCCACCCTGGCGGTCGGCGATGCGCGCGGGCATGTCGAACGCGGGGAGCGTAGGGCGCGGCCGATCGGTCAGGGCCTCGATCGTGCGAGCAAGACGGCTGACTTCCTCGCTCAGCCGCTGCAGCCGGTTGCCGTCGCTTTCATGGGTGGCGTCATGCAGATTATGGGGCATAGCATCGCCGTGCGCGGCGGCGAGCAGGGCGGCGGCGATGTCGCCATTGTTGGGATTGCACAGCAACTGGGTCTGCGGGCTGCGCATGCAGGCATAGGCCATGTCGAGTGTCTCGATCCCGGCGAGCAGGACCACCGCCATGCGATTCTGAATCGCGATCGTCTCGACCTGGACGATCAGCCGTTCGAGCAGCGGATCAGGCTGGTGGCAGTGCAGCAGGACGACATCGCACCCGACCTGCATGTCGAGGCGGGCGGCGGCCTGATCGAGCGGCACGGTGCCGAGCAGGCGCAGGCCGGCGGCATGGGCCAGCATGGCGGCATCGTCGAACCATTCGTCATCGGCAACGATCAGCAGCCCACGCCGGTCATCCGGCGCGGCATAGGGGCTATCATGATCGGTCGAGAAGGGATCGGCCATCACCACGCAATCTCCCGTGCCTGTTATGTTCCGCAGCTTAGCCGCTTGCCCACCGGGCGCAGCCGGCGCTGACTCCATAATGGCGCAAATGCACGGGGCTGTCGTGATGGCCGTCACGCACCCACGATATCGGGGGGAATGCGGAAACGAAAAGGGCGCCGGCTGATGCGGGCGCCCTTTTCTGCCTATTCGATCCGAAATGGACTCATTTCGTCGCAGGTCAGACCGCGGTGCGGCGGGCGAAGTCGATATAGAGTTCGCGCAGCCGGGTCGCGACCGGGCCGGGGGTGCCGTCACCGACCGGCTGGCCGTCGATCCTGACGATCGAGAGGCAGAAGGTCGAGGCGCTGGTCATGAAGGCTTCCTTGGCGGCGAGCGCTTCGGCGAGGGTGAAGGGGCGGCGGATGACGGCGATGCCGCTTTCCTCGGCAAGGGCGGTCAGCGCCGCGCCGGTGCAGCCGGCCAGCACCGACTGGCTGTAGGGGCGGGTGACGATGCCTTCGTCGGTGACGATGAAGGCGGTGGAGGAGGCGCCTTCGGTGATGAAGCCATCCTCGATCATCCAGGCTTCCTGCGCGCCGGCTTCCTTGGCCGCCATCTTGGCCATGGCCTGGGCGAGCAGGCCCACGCTCTTGATGTCGCGCCGCGCCCAGCGCAGGTCGGCCATGGTGGCGACCGCGACGCCGGTCTTCGCGGCGGGCACGTCGAGGAAGGTCTTGTCCTGGACGAACATGAACAGGGTCGGCTGCAGGCCGGCCGGCGGGATGAAGTCGCGGGTGACATCGGCGCCGCGGGTGATCTGCAGATAGACCAGGCCCTCGCCAAGGCCGTTATGGGCGACCAGCGCCTTCTGCGCCGCCTCGATCTCGTCCAGGGTGAGCGGCAGGGCGATGCCGATTTCGCTGCAGGAGCGTTCCAGCCGGGCGAGATGGCTGGCGCTGTCGACCAGCCGGCCATCGATCACGGCCGCCACCTCATAAATGCCGTCGGCGAACAGGAAGCCGCGATCGAGCGGGGAGATGCGGACGTCTTCGAGCGGCAGAAACTGGCCGTTGAGATAGGCGACGGACATGGCGGCGGGCGATCCTTGATCTGGTGATTTACGCCGCCGCTTTTGCCGCCGCGGCGGCCGGGGTCAAGGCAGCGAAATAGGATTTGCGGCGCTTAACTTCGCATATTTCCCGCACATTGTGACATTATCTTGCGCTGCCTTGATCCTATCGGAAAGTCAGGGGATGGCAGCGCCGATGATAGCGGAAGGCGCCGCTGTAGGACAGGTTCAGGCGGCCTTGCCCTTGAGCGCCTTTTGCCGGCGGCGCTGGACCGAGGAGCCGATGCCCATGGATTCGCGATATTTGGCGACGGTGCGGCGGGCGATGTCCATGCCCTTGGCGCGCAGCAGGTCCACCAATGTGTCGTCGGAGAGGATGGCATGGGCCTCCTCCGCGCCGATCAGCGCCTTGATATGGCTCTTCACCGCCTCGGCCGAGACGGCGCCGTCGCCATCCGCCGCCGCGACGCCGCTGGTGAAGAAATATTTGAGTTCGTAGAGGCCGCGCGGGCAGGAGAGATATTTGTTCGAGGTGACGCGGCTGACGGTCGATTCATGCATCTCGATCGCGTCGGCGACCGCGCGCAGGGTCAGCGGCTTCAAATAGGCGACGCCGTTGCGGAAGAAATCCTCCTGCTGGCGGACGATCTCGCTCGCCACCTTGATGATCGTCTTCTGCCGCTGGTCGAGCGCCTTCACCAGCCAGTTGGCGCTGGCGAGGCAGTCCGCAAGCCAGGCCTTGCTCGCCTTGTCCTGCGGGCCGCCGGCCAGTTCGACATAATAGGTGCGGTTGACCAGCACGCGCGGCAGGGTGGCGCTGTTGACCTCTATGCCCCAGCCTTCGCGGGTGCGGCTGACGAACAGGTCGGGCGTGACCGGCGTGGCGCTGTCGCTGGCGAAGCGCAGGCCGGGCTTGGGATCATAGCCGCGCAGTTCGCGGATCATGTCGGCCAGATCTTCTTCATCCACGCCGCAGATGCGGCGCAGCTGGGGCAGGGCGCCCTTGGCCAGCAGGTCGAGATTGGCGAGCAGCCGCTGGATGCAGGGATCGTAGCGGTTCGCCTCCTTCGCCTGAAGGGCGAGGCATTCGGCGAGCGAGCGGGCGCCCACGCCGGTGGGATCGAAGCTGTGGATAACTTCCAGCACGGCCTCGACCGTAAAGAGTGGAACGCCCAGGCCATGGGCGGTCTGGAGCAGATTGGCCTCCAGATAGCCCGCTTCGCTGATCTGGCCGATCAGCTGGGTGGCGATCAGCAGGTCCATGCCCGACAGCGTGCTGCGGGCCTGATCCATCAGATGTTCCTGCAGGCTGGGCGCGGCATTGGCGAAACTGTCGAAATCGACCGCTTCGCCCGAACCGCTGCCGCCGCCGAGCATGTCGAGCGAGCCTGAGCCGCTGCCCGCGGCCATGCGGTCGGCCGGGCCATCGTCGATGAAGGTTTCCGCGCCATGATCGACATCGAGCGGACTGTCGGCGCCGCCCAGCCCCTGGGCGATCAGATCGTCGCTGGCGCCGGTTTCGGCGGCCAGGGTGGGCGCCTCCACCTCACGGTCGACGCCGCTGCCTTCCCGGCCGCCGTCATCGGCGGCGCCCTGTTCGAGCAGCGGGTTCTTTTCGAGTTCGCCCGCGACGAACGCCTCGATCTCCAGATTGGACAGCGCCAGCAGCTTGATCGCCTGCTGGAGCTGCGGCGTCATCACCAGAGACTGGCTCTGGCGGATGTCGAGGCGTGGCCCGAGCGCCATCAGCCGGGCCGTCCTGCATCAGCGAGGGGGCGCCGGCCGATCATGTCAGAGCTGGAAATTCTCGCCCAGATAGAGGCGGCGAACATCGGGATGGGCGACCAGTTCGGTCGGGCTGCCGGCGAACAGCACCTGGCCGCTGTAGATGATGCAGGCGCGGTCGACGATTTCCAGCGTCTCGCGCACATTATGGTCGGTGATGAGGACGCCGATGCCGCGCGTCTTGAGCTGCTTCACCAGGTCGCGAATGTCGGCGATCGACAGCGGATCGATGCCGGCGAAGGGCTCGTCGAGCAGCACGATCGAGGGATCGGCGGCCAGCGCGCGGGCGATTTCGCAGCGGCGCCGTTCGCCGCCCGACAGCGCCATGGCGGCGGAATCGCGCAAACGGGTCAGGCCGAATTCGTCGAGCAGCTGTTCCAGCTTCTCGGCACGGGCGGCCTTGTTGGGTTCGGCCATTTCCAGCACGGCGCCGATATTCTGTTCGACCGTCAGGCCCCGGAAGATCGAGGTTTCCTGCGGCAGATAGCCCAGACCCAGGATCGCGCGGCGATACATGGGCAGGCCGGTAATATCCTGGCCGTCGAGGATGATGCGGCCCTGATCGGGACGGACGAGGCCCATGACCGAATAGAAGCAGGTCGTCTTGCCCGCGCCATTGGGGCCGAGCAGGCCGACGACCTCGCCCTTGCCCACGGTCAGCGACACGTCGGACAGGACGACGCGCTTGTCATAGCTTTTCGCGATCGAGATGACGGACAGGCCCTCGCCCACTTCCTGCGGAGCGAGCGGTCGCGCTGAAGCGGCCCTGTCCTGGATCGTCACATCGTCCATCACTTCAATCCTTGTGCCGCCAAATCGGGGTGCGGCGGACATGGGTCCGTCTGCGGCAATTGGCAAGCTTTGTGCATGGGATCGCCGCCGGGGCAAGGGGAAAATGCGATGGAGAAGAGGGGGATGGGCGCGCCAGCCCCCTCATGCGCGGGTTATTCCACCATGATGCGCGGGTTGGGCAGGACGACACCGACATCGCTGGCATAGGCGTCCCACGCCTTTTCCAGCGCCGCCCGGCGTGCCGGTTCGCGGGCGGACAGGTCCGTGGTCTCGCCCGGATCGGCGACGATGTTGAACAGATGCCATTGGCCATCGCCGGCATCGGTGATCTTCCAGTCGCCCTGGCGCAATGCGCGCGAGCCGAACAATTCGGTGCCGATCGCCTCGCTGGCGGGATGGACCGTCGGCGCCGTGCCGGCGAGCCAGGGCGCCCAGCTGGTGCCGCGGATCGGCTGGACGGTGCGGCCCTGGAACGTCCCCTTGGGCGGGGCGATACCGGCCAGGTCGATCAGGGTGGGGGCGATGTCCATGACGTTGAGATAGTCATGGGCGATGCTGCCGGGCTTCTTGACGGCCGGGCCGGAGAGGAAGGCGGTGGTGCGTGTGCCACCCTCGGTCGCGAATGCCTTGTAGAGCCAGGATGGCGTGGTTGCCGCCTGCGCCCAGCCGGGGCCATAGCTGATATAGCTGCTGTCCTTGCCGAGATTGTCATAGCTGTTGTCGGCCGCCTCGGCGCGGGCGCGGAAGCGGGGATTCCTGGCATGGACCAGGTCCATCCCCTCGGCGCCATTGTCGGCGAGGAAGAGGATGACGGTATTGTCATATTCGCCGCTGGCCTTGAGCGCATCGATCACCCGGCCGACATTCTGGTCGAGCCGGTCGACCATCGCGGCATAGATTTCCATCGTCCGCGACGCGGTCTTCTTCTCGTCCGGGGTCAGCTCTGCCCAGGGCTTGCTGTTTTCAAGGGGGTGCTGCGCGGCGCTGGCCGGGACCAGGCCGAGCGCGATTTGCTTCTTGAGCCGCTCGGCGCGCAGCGCTTCATAGCCCGCCTCATAGCGGCCCTTATATTTGGCGATGGTTTCGGCCGGAGCCTGCAGAGGCCAGTGCGGCGCGGTGAAGGCGAGATAGGCGAAGAAGGGCTTGTCGTCCTTGGTCGTCTTGATCTGGTCGATCAGTTTGGTGGCGAAGGCGTCGGAGGAATAATAGTCGCTGGGCAGGCTTTCGAGCGTGCGGCCATCCTCGCGATAGGTGGTGAAGCCGGGCTTGGGCGTGGCCGAAATGTCGGTGCCATAATGATTGCCCGCCCCCTGCAGCAGCGCGAAGCTGTGCTGGAAACCGCGGGCATGGGGATCCTGCTCGGGGGTGAGGCCCAGATGCCATTTGCCAGAGAAGAGGGTGCGATAGCCGCCGGCGGTCAGGACTTCGGGCAGGGCGGCGATGTCGGTGCGCAGATAGCCTTCATGGCCGGGCTTGCCGACCTGATTGGGGGCCTGCATTTCCGCCATGGTGCCAAGGCCGGCGCGATGATTGTCGGTGCCCGACAGCAGCATCGAGCGGGTCGGCGAGCAGGTGGGCGCGGTGTGGAAGCCGGTCAGGCGCACGCCCGACAAAGCGAGCCGGTCGAGATTGGGTGTGGATATCTCGCTGCCAAAGGCGCCGAGATCGGAATAGCCCAGGTCGTCGGCGACGATCACCAGGAAATTGGGACGCTTTTCCTGCGCCGCCGCGGGCGTGGTGAGGGCGGTGGCCAGCGCCAGGCTGGCAAGGACAGTGCGGAGCTTCATGGGGTCTTCCGTGAAAAGGGGCCGCGTCCGGAAGGAACGCGGCCCAGTGTGCCGAAGGTCAGGGTCAGGGTAGGGGGGTGAGCAAGCCCTGCTCAGGCGGCTTCGGCAATCTTGCCATCTTCCTTCTTGATGATGCGGCTGTTGCGGCCGTCGATCGAGACGGGGACGGTGCCGGCGATGGTGGCGCGGCGCAGCTGGCGATGCTGGGTGCCGAAATCGGCGATGGCGCGATGCTGGGTGGCGCGATTGTCCCAGATGGCGACGTCACCCGGCTGCCAGCGCCAGCGCACGGTGTTTTCCGGCCGGGTCACGGCATCCTGGAAGGTGGCGAACAGGCGCTGGCTGTCGGCCTGGCTGAGGCCGACGAACTGCTTGAAGAAATGGCCCAGGATCAGCGAGCGCTCGCCGCTTTCGGGATGGACATGGACCAGCGGATGTTCGGTTTCATAGACGGTCGAGGCGAAGACTTCGCGATAGCGCTTCACCGCTTCCTCATTCGCGTTGGTGACGACCGAGGCATAGTCATAGAGGTTGGAATGGACCGCCCACAGGCTGTTGGCGAGCTGGCGCAGCGGTTCGGGCAGTTCTTCATAGGCGCCCGCCGTATTGGCCCAGAGCGTGTCGCCCCCGGCCTGCGGGATGACGATGGCGCGCAGGATCGAGGATTCGGGGTAAGCGGGGACGAAGGTGACGTCGGTATGCCAGCTCGACGCGGCGCGGCCCTCCTTCGAATCCAGTTCCAGCAGATATTTGGAGCCGGGCACGACCGGGACGGTCGGGTGGGCGACGGGCTTGCCGAACCGTTCGGCAAAGGCTTCCTGGCCGGCATCGTCGAGATGATGCTGGGCGCGGAAGAAGATCACCTTGTGGCGGACGAGCGCGGCGCGGATCGCGGCGATGGTGGCGTCGTCGAGGTCGCCGCCCAGCGCGACGCCGCGGATCTCCGCGCCGATACGGCCGGCGACGGGAACGACATCGAGCGGACCGTCGGCATCGGCGGCGTTGAGGAAGCTCTGGGTCAGGATGGTCATGGCAGGTCTCCTTGAAATTATGCGTGGACGGTCAGGCGGGGATCGCGTCGCGCTGGTCGAGGGCGCGGCGGATTTCGGCATGGGCGGCTTCGTCGAGCGGGAAGCGCCAGATGATGAGGGTGGCGATGATGTGGGCCAGGGCCGGGCCAAGGGCGAAGACGGTCTTCAATCCTTCGAGCGCGGTGGGATCATTGTGCGGGCCGGCGGCAAAGCCGAGCCAGGCGATGAGCGGCAGGGCGATGCCGATGCCGATCGCCGGGCCGAGCTTGGCCGAGAGGGCGAAGACCGAGAAGAAGAGGCCGGTGCGGTCATGGCCGGTGCGCAGCCGGTGGGCATCGGCCACATCGGCGACCATGGCGCGTAGCATCAGGTTGCCCGAGCCCTGGGTCAGCCCCTGGGCGATGGTGAGGGCGAGCAGCAGCGGCAGGCCGCCGGGGAAGACGAAGAGCAGGCCGATATTGATCGCCGCCTGGGCGATTTCGCCGCTGATCGCCGCCTGACGCTTGCCGATGCGGGTGCCGATGCGCAGCCAGATCGGCGCGGCGGCGACGCCGAAGATGAACTGGAGCAGATAGAGGCCGCTCGCCCAGGCGGGCAGGCCCATATACCAGACGGCGAAGAAGACGATCAGGCTGGCGCGGATCGACTGGCCGGCGGTGACCACCGCGTCGGAGGCGAGGACGCGCAGCAGCAGCCGATCGGAGAAGATGACGCTGGTGGCGCGCCAGAAGCTTTGGCGGACCGGCGGGGTGGCGGGCACCGGCGGTTCGGGCACGGAAAAGAGGGTCAGGGCGAGGCTGGGGATGAGGGTGGCGATGATGAAGCCGCCGACCAGTTGCAGCTTCAGCGTGCCATTGCCCGGTTCGACCTGGTCGAGGATGGTCGGCAGCACCAGCACGGCGAGCAGGCCGATGGCGCGCAGCAGCGCCTGATAGCTGACGACGCGGGTGCGGCCATGATAATGGCGCGATAGCTCGCCGGCCCATGCGGAGGCCGGGATCTCGATCATCGACCAGCCGAGATAGAAGAAGAAGAGGGCGGCGCCGAGATAGGCGGGTGTCACCAGCGCGGCGGGCGGGAAGAAGAGCAGCGCCGAAGACAGGCCGAACAACAGGCCGCCGGCCGCGATCCACGGGCGGCGCCGGCCAAAACGGCTGCGGGTACGGTCGCTGAGCGCGCCGACCAGCGGATCGGCGCTGACGTCCCAGATGCGGCCCAGCAGGAAGATGAAGCCGATGGTGGCGAGCGAGAGGCCGAACTGGGTGGCGTAAAGCTGCGGCACGAACAGGGCGAGCGGCAGGCCGGCGCCGGCGATCGGCACCGCGATCGAGGCGAAGCCGGTGAGGCGCAGGCGCGAGGGCTCCCCCTCCCCGACGCGGGCGGGTTCCGGCCGGGTGATGCTCCGGTCATCCAGATAGTCTGCGTAGGGAAGGGTAGCCATGATCTTGCCTCCGTATTGGGGGTCAGAATTTGCTGCGCAGGGTGACGCCGATAGTGCGGGGATCGCCGACGGTGGCGGTGACGAGGCCGGTGTTCGCGACCGAGAGCGTGTCGACATAATCCTTGTCGAACAGGTTCTTGGCCCAGAGCGACAGGTCGATCAGGCCATCGTCCAGCCGCACGCCGATGCGCGCATTGGCGACGCCGTAGCTGGGCACCAGCGAGTAGCGGCTGTCCGACACGGCGGTGTAGTAGGAGGAGCGCCAGCTATAGTCGGCGCGGCCGTAAAATTGGGCGTCGCCCCATTTGGTGGTGCCGAGCGGAATGGCGAAGTCGCCGCCCGCGCTCCACGACCATTCGGGCACGCCCGACAGCGGCTTGCCGCTCAGGTCGGTCACGGCCGAGCCGCCGGTGGTCGGGTTCAGTGCCTCGACCGGGGTGGGGCCGTTCTTGAAGTCGACATAATAGGCGTCGGTATAAGCGAGCGAGGCGTTGAGGTTGACATAGCGGCTGAGCGCCAGCGCACCGTCCAGTTCGAAGCCGCGCGCGCGCGCCTCGGGAATGTTGGTGATATAATTGCGGGTGCTGTTGGTGCCGACAATCTGTTCGGTGATCGCGGTCTGATAGTCGAAGATATTGGTCCAGAAGGCGGCGGCGTTGAGCGTTGCCTTGCCGCCCCAGAACTGGCTCTTCACGCCGGCTTCGTAATTGTCGACCTTCTCGCCGCCGACATCGGGGCTGACCCCGGCCGGGATGTTGGTGAGGTTGAGGCCGCCCGGCTTGTTGCCGCGCGAATAGGTGGCATAGACCAGCATATCCGGCGTCACCTTGTAGGACAGGGTGGCCAGGCCCGAGAGGCTGTTGTCGGTGAAGCCGGTCGAGTAGCTGGTGACGGGGTTGAGGCTGTTGCGCAGCGCGATCGCGGCGGTGCGCTGGGCCGCGGTCAGGCTGGAAAGATCATTCCCCTCCGCCCACCACTGGCTGTAGCTGCCCTGTTTCTTCTCGTGCGTGTAACGCAGGCCGAGCGTCAGCGAGAGGCTGTCGGGGATGATGGCGTAGCTGGCCTGGCCGAACAGCGCGGCGCTCTTGGTTTCCGGATTGGAGCTGGAGCGGGCGACGAAGCCGTTGACCGCCGCATTGCTAACCACCGGATCGGCATTGGGGAAGAGCCAGAGCGGCGCGTCAACGCCATAGCCGGCGGCGCCCGACCCGTTGATGATCTGCCAGAAATAATAGGCGCCCAGCACATAGGAGAGGCGGGTGTCGCCATTGGAGGCGACGCGAAATTCCTGGCTGAACTGGCGCTGGTTATTTTCCTGATGGTTGAGCGTGTTGACCGAGAGCGAGGTGGCGTCGCTGTCGTTGCGCGGATACCAGTTCCAGGCGCGATAGGCGGTGATGGAGCTGAGCGTCACCGGGCCGACATCCCAGTCGGCCTTGCCCGAAATGCCCCACTGATTCATGTTCGCCTGGAACTGGCCGTCGACATCGACCTTGCGGGCGAAGGGATCGGTGGCGAGCGGCGTGTAGCCGGCGCGGGCGGCGCGGATCGCGAAATTGTTCGCGATCGTGTTGCCGTCATCATAGGTGGTGAAGACGGTGCTGGGCAGGCGGACGCAGCAGTTGAGCGTCTGCTTGGCATAGTCACCGATCAGGCGCAGGCTGAAGCCCTCACCCTGGGTCAGCAGCAGCTGGCCGCGCGCGGTGAAATTGTCGTAATCGTGAATTTTCTTGCCGTTATGGACATTGGTCAGGAAGCCATCGCGATGGGTGTCGGCAATGCTGACGCGCACCGCTGCCCAGTCGGTGAGGCCGCCGGTGACCGAGCCGCGCACCTGATGGAAACCATAGTCGCCCAGCGTCGCTTCCACCTGGCCGCCGAAATCGAAGCTCGGCTGGCG
Organism: Sphingobium sp. L-44; assembly: GCF_056859495.1. NCBI lineage: Bacteria > Pseudomonadati > Pseudomonadota > Alphaproteobacteria > Sphingomonadales > Sphingobiaceae > Sphingobium > Sphingobium sp. L-44. The sequence continues at coordinate 63,267 of NZ_JBSXOQ010000083.1, forward strand.
GGTGGTGATGTTGATCGCGCCGGCGGTGGTGTTCTTGCCGAACAGCGTGCCCTGCGGCCCGCGCAGCACCTCGATCCGTTCAAGGTCGACCAGATCGAACTGGCTGGCGCCGACGCGGCCATAATAGACATCGTCGATATAGACGCCGACGCCATTTTCGAGACCGTCATTGGTCAGCGCGACGTTGGAGCCGAGGCCGCGAATGTTGATGTTGGTGTTGCGCGGGTTGAAGCTGAACAGCTGGAGGCTGGGCGCGACCTGCTGCACGGCGGCGAGCGTATAGTCGCCGCGCTGTTCGACCAGATCGCCGCCGACGACGGAGAGGGCGACCGGCACGTCCTGCGCCTTTTCGGCGCGGCGGCGGGCGGTGACCAGGATGGGGGCGCCATAATCGCCTTCATCGACGGCGGCTTCGGGGGCCGGGGCAGGCGCGGCGGCGGCGGGTTCGTCGGCAGCATGAGCGGCGCTCGGCAACAGGCCGATGGCGACGCCGGTGAGCAGCAGGCGACGGAGGGACAGGCCGTGCCGGGGTCGGCTGGGCGCGAGGACTTGGGACATGAAGAGGCTTACTCCCTGAATTTCTTGTCTGTTCTGCTTGTGGGCTGCGGACGCAGGGCATCGTCGCGCACGGCATTCAGGCCGTAGAGCGCGGCGGCCGCCTGGAGCAGCGACACGGAATAGGCTGGGTGCGGCGACGCGCGTCGGCCGCGAGCTTCCACGGGCATGCGATCCCCCTTTCCCGCACGACGCATCGGCGGAGGACGGGCGGATGGAGGCGCGCTGACAAGCAGCGCGCTGCGTGGCGGGCGTCAGGCCCTAGATTTCAGATGGATGGCACATCGTTTCATTCCCCGTTCTGTTGGGGGGAACACGAAGCTGGCGTCGTCGCCCGAGCATCGTGCGCTTTAGCTGTTGGTGACGCGGAGCAAGCTGCATCCCGATCAAAAGCCGCGGGTCCGATGCCGATGTCGTCATCCGGGCGGGGACCAGTCCGCTCCGTTTCAAGCAATCTCTACTTATAAGATAGAGTGTCTGGCTCAACCAAGTTTTGCTTGGCCGTGCCCAAATTGCGCTGTGCCGGTCCGTCCGCCCGTTCGAGCATGGCGTCGCGCCGGGCGAGGGTGATGAGGCGCAGGCCCGATTCTGCGGCGCGATCGAGTGCGAGGCTGGTGGGGGCGGAGAGGGTGACGAGCAGCGGGCAGGCGGCGAGCGCGGCCTTTTCCACCAGTTCATAGGAACAGCGCGAGGAGAGGAGGGCGAAGCCGCCATCCCAGCCAAGGCCGGCGCGGGCCATGGCGCCGATCAGCTTGTCGAGGGCGTTGTGGCGGCCGACATCCTCGCGGGCGAGACGGAGCGTGCCGTTGGGCGCGGCGAGGGCGGCGGCGTGGAGGGCGCCGGTGCGCTGATTGCCCGGCTGGCGCGCGTCGAGCGCATCGAGGGCGCGGAACAGGGCATCGTCGCTGGCCTGGCTAGTGGCGGTGACGCGCGGCAGCGGGCGCAGCGCCTGTTCCAGATTCTCTATGCCGCACAGGCCACAGGCGGATTCGGCGACGCGGTGGCGGACGCGCGCGAGGATGCGGTCATGGCGGTCGGCGATCAGGCGGATGCGCAGCAGCAGGCCCTGGGGCGCTTCATGAATGTCGATATCGATGATGTCGGCGGCGGCATCGATCAGCCGTTCGGACAAAGCGAAGCCGGTGGCGAGATCGTCGAGATCGGCCGGGGTCGCCATCAGCACGGCATAGCCGATGCCATTATATTCGAGCGCGACCGGGCATTCGACCGCGACCGCGCGGGTGACGGGCGCGCGGCCGCCGTCCGGGGTGATCCGGGTGAAGCGGACGGGCCGGTCGGCGTCGCTCATCGGGCGGCGCGCACCGTGACGGGAATCGACTTGTAGGCGGGGGTGCCGCTGGCCGGATCATAATCGTCGAGCGGGACGAGATTGTTCGCCTCGGGATAATAAGCCGCGAGCGATCCGCGCGCGATGGCGTGCATGACGATGGTGAAGCCGCGCAATTCACGCCCGGCCGGCGTCGTCACATCGACCTTGTCGCCATGGGCCAGGCCCATCTCCGCCAGATCGATCTCGTTCGCGAAGATGATGTCGCGCCGGCCATGGATGCCGCGATAGCGATCATCATAGCTGTAGATGGTCGTATTATACTGGTCATGGCTGCGGATGGTGGTGAGCAGCAGCGGCAGCGCGCCCTCGTCCTGCGCGGCCGGGTGGGTGATGAACTGCGCCTTGCCGCTGGGCGTGTTCCAGATCCGGTCGCTGGGGCCAACGGTCAGGCGGAAGCCGCCCGGTTCGCGTACCCGGACGTTGAAGTCGCGGAAGTCGGGATAGACCGCCTCGATCCCGTCGCGGATGCGGTCATAATCGGCGACCATGCCGTCCCAGTCGGTGCAGCTGGCGGGCATGGCGGCCTTGGCCAGACCCGCGACGATCGCCGGTTCGGAGCGGACATGGGGCGAGGGCGGCTTGAGCTTGCCGCGCGAGGCATGGACCATCGACATGCTGTCCTCCACCGTCACCCATTGCGGGCCGGCGGCCTGCAGATCCAGTTCGGTGCGGCCAAGGCAGGGCAGGACCAGCGTCTCGCGCGCGGTCAGCAGGCAGGTGCGGTTGAACTTGGTGAGGATGTTGATCGACAGGTCGAGCCGGCGCACGGCGGCGAAACAGGCATCGGGATCGGGCATGGCGACGGCGAGATTGCCGCCGAGCGAGATCAGCGCTTTTGATTCGCCAGCGTGCATGGCGGCCAGCGCCTCGACCGCATTATGGCCATGCTTGCGCGGCGACTGGATGGAAAAGGCGGTGTCGAGCCGTTGCAGCATCGCCTCGGTCGGCAGTTCGGTGATGCCGACGGTGCGGTCGCCCTGCACATTGCTATGGCCGCGCAACGGGCAGATGCCGGCACCCGGCTTGCCGAAATTGCCGCGCAGCAGCAGCAGGTTGGCCAGCGCCTGCACATTCTGCGTGCCGTGGCGATGCTGGGTGATGCCCATGCCGTAGCAGATGATGACCCGATCGGCCCTGGCATAGACATGGGTCATGCTCTCGATCGCTTCGCGGGTGAGGCCGGACAGGCGCTCGATCCACGGCCATTGGGTGGCTTCGATGTCGGCGCACAGGGCGTCGAAGCCCTCTGTATGCTGGGCGATGAATTCGTGGTCGATCGTGCCGGGCTGCTGCGCCTCGATCGCCAGCAGCGCCTTCATCATCCCCTTGAGCATCGCCATGTCGCCGCCGATCCGCACCTGATGATAGGCGGACGCGAGCGGGGTGGCGCCGGGCGAGAGCATTTCTGTGGGATGCTGGGGCGACTTGAAGCGTTCCAGCCCGCGTTCGCGCATCGGGTTGGCGACGATGATCGGCACGCCGCGCTTGGAGGCGGCGGCGAGCGTGCTCAGCATGCGGGGATGGTTAGTGCCCGGATTATGGCCGATGCAGAAGATCGCGTCGGCATGGTCGAAATCCTCCAGCGTCACCGTGCCCTTGCCGATGCCGATCGACTTGGGGAGGCCGGTGCTGGTCGCCTCATGACACATGTTCGAGCAGTCGGGGAAATTGTTGGTGCCGAACTCGCGGGCGAACAACTGATAGAGGAAGGCGGATTCGTTCGAGGCGCGGCCCGAGCAGTAGAATTCCGCCTGGTCGGCATGGTCGAGCGCCTGGAGCGCGGCGCCGGCGCGGGCAAAGGCTTCGTCCCAGCTGATCGGCACGAAATGGTCGGTCGCGGCATCATAGCGCAGCGGTTCGGTCAGGCGGCCGGCATCTTCGAGCTTGTGGTCGGTCCAGTCCCACAATTCGCTGACGCTGTGGCGGGCGAAGAAATCGGGATCGACGCGCTTGACCGTCGCTTCCCAGGTGACGGCCTTGGCGCCATTCTCGCAGAATTCGAACGAAGAGGTGTGTTTGGGGTCGGGCCAGGCGCAGCCGGGGCAGTCGAAGCCGTCGGGCTGGTTCATCTGGAGCAGGGCGCGGGTGTCGGGGCTGGCGCGCATCTGTTCGGCGACCGTCTTTGCCACCGCACGCAGGGCGCCCCAGCCGCCGGCCGGGCCGTCATAGCTGGATACGCCTTCCACCGTGTCGGGGATCAGGTCTTCGGCGGATTTGTCCATGGTCGTCTGTCCCACATCATCGCGGTGCCCCGCGTGGGATATAGGAAAATTCGGCTGGAGAACCAAGGCCGGGCAGGCAGGGTGAGGGGGGCCCGCAGGGGGCTGTCATCATCATCTGCAGCTATCGGGAAAGTGATGGTGCGGTCGAGAAGACTCGAACTTCCACGGCCTTTCGGCCACAACGACCTCAACGTTGCGCGTCTACCAATTCCGCCACGACCGCACATCAACAGGGAAACCGGCGGGGCCGGTGCCTTGGTAGGAGGCGGCCCTTAGCAAAGGCTTTTGGGTCATGCAACCAGTGATCGGCATCAACGTTATCTTTGTTTGGCAGAAAGTCGGTTGCGAAAGGGGGCTGGCCCCATGTCGTTGCATTTCTGGGTGGGATCGGGCGGCGCGCTGGTGGCCGCCGCCGTGATGGGGCTGGGCCTGGGCGCCTATGTCACCAGCCCGCAAAAGCCGGTGCGGCCTGCGCTGGAGGCGGAACTGGATAGCGGCGACATGGCGACGGCGCAGACTCTGCCGGAGGCCGAGCGCGGACCGGCGTTCGTGACCTGCACCGGATGCGGACCGACCCTGGAGGAACGGCGGATGCAGGCCGACATGGCGGGGCTGGATGCCGATGGCATGATCGGCGAATCGCGCGATCCGGCGGTGCGCGACTATCTGGCGGAAGAGGAACAGCCGGTCGAATCGGCGGCGCTGGGGTATCCGCCGCTGCCGCAGCCGACGGTGCGGGTGGATCGCCTGCCGCCGCGGATCGAGCGATTCGCGGCGGGCGAGGCTCAACCGGGACCGGCGCTGAGGCCGGTCGCGGCGACGACGGCGTCGCCCCCGCCGGTCCCCGCAGAACCGGCAGAGGCGGGCTTGCCGCAGTAATTATTCGGCAGCGACCGGGGTCGATGCGTCGCTCAGCGGATGGGCCAGGCGATTGACCATTTCCTTCGGGCAGACCTGCCAGATGTAGCGGCGCCAGCGATCCCAATCCTCCAGGATGGTGTTCGACCATTTGCTGTCGGTCGCGACCGCATGTTCAGCAATCAGCGCCTTCAGCTCGCCTTCCCAATGGGCACTGTCCAGACGCTGCCAGACGATGCTTTCCGGGTTGGCGCGGCTCGGGAAGCTGCCATCCTCGTCGAGGATGAAGGCCATGCCGCCGGTCATGCCCGCGCCGAAATTGGCGCCGGTCTTGCCCAGGATGACGGCGGTGCCGCCGGTCATATATTCGCAGCCATTGGCGCCGCAGCCTTCGACCACCACCTTCGCGCCCGAATTGCGGACCGCGAAGCGCTCGCCGGCCTGGCCCGCCGCGAACAGCTTGCCGCTGGTCGCGCCGTAGAGGACGGTGTTGCCAAGGATGGTGTTGTCCTTCGACGATAGCGGCGAGGAGACGGTGGTGCGCACCTTGATGATGCCGCCCGAAAGCCCCTTGCCGACATAGTCGTTGGCGTCGCCGAACACTTCCAGGGTGATGCCCTTGCAGAGGAAGGCGCCGAGCGACTGGCCGGCCGAGCCGCGCAGGCGCACGGTCAGATGGCCGTCCGCCAGCGTCGACATGCCGAACTTTTCGGTCACGGCGGAGGAGAGGCGGGTGCCGACGGCGCGGTGCGTGTTGCGCACCGTGTAGGTCAGCTGCATCTTCTCGCCGCGCTCGAACACGGCGCGGGCATCCTTCATCATCTGCGCGTCGAGGCTGTCGGGCACTTCATTGCGCCACTGGGGCAGGCTGAAGCGGCGATGCTCGTCGGGGGCGTCGACCTTGGCCAGGATCGGGTTGAGGTCGAGATCGTCGAGATGCTCGGCGCCGCGATTGACCTGCTTCAACAGTTCGGTGCGACCGATCACTTCGTCCAGGCTGCGGAAGCCTAGGCGGGCCAGGATCTCGCGCACTTCCTCGGCGATGAAGGTCATCAGGTTGATGACCTTTTCCGGCGTGCCGGTGAACTTCTGGCGCAGCTTCTCATCCTGCACGCAGACGCCCACGGGGCAGGTGTTGCTGTGGCACTGGCGCACCATGATGCAGCCCATGGCGACCAGCGACAGCGTGCCGATGCCGAATTCCTCGGCGCCCAGGATCGCGGCGATGACGATGTCGCGCCCGGTCTTGAGGCCGCCATCGGTGCGCAGCTTCACGCGGTGGCGCAGGCCGTTGAGGGTCAGCACCTGATTGGCTTCCGACAGGCCCATTTCCCAAGGGGTGCCGGCATATTTGATCGAGGTCTGCGGGCTGGCGCCGGTGCCGCCGACATGGCCGGCGACCAGGATGACGTCGGCATGCGCCTTGGCAACGCCGGCCGCGACCGTGCCGATGCCGGCCTGGCTGACCAGCTTGACGCAGACGCGGGCGCGCGGGTTGATCATCTTGCAGTCATAGATGAGCTGCGCGAGATCCTCGATCGAGTAGATGTCATGGTGCGGCGGCGGCGAGATCAGCGTCACGCCGGGCGTCGAGTGACGCAGGCGGGCGATGAATTCGGTCACCTTGAAGCCGGGCAGCTGGCCGCCCTCGCCGGGCTTGGCGCCCTGCGCGACCTTGATCTCGATTTCCTCGGCGGAGCCCAGATATTCGGCATGGACGCCGAAGCGGCCGGACGCGATCTGCTTGATCACCGAATTGGCGTTGTCGCCATTCTCATAGGGCTTGAAGCGCGCGGCATCCTCGCCACCCTCGCCCGACACCGCCTTGGCGCCGATGCGGTTCATGGCGATCGCCAGCGTCTCATGCGCCTCGGGGCTGAGCGCACCCAGCGACATGCCCGGCGTCACGAAGCGCTTGCGGATCTCGGTGGTGGCTTCCACCTCGTCGATCGGCACCGCCTCGCGGGCGAAGTTGAACTCCATCAGGTCGCGCAGATAGACCGGCGGCAGGTCGCGCACGCCGCGCGAAAATTGCAGATAGGTCGAATAGCTGTCGGTGCCGACGGCGGTCTGCAGCAGATGCATCAGCTGGGCGGAATAGGCATGGGCCTCACCGCCGTTGCGCTGGCGATAGAAGCCGCCGATCGGCAGGCGGACGACCGCACTGTCATAGGCCTTGTCGTGGCGCAGCATCGCCGAATAGTGGAGCGAGGCATAGCCTTCGCCCGAAATCTTCGCCGGCATGCCGGGGAAGAGATCGTTGACCAGGGCGCGCGACAGGCCGACCGCTTCGAAATTATAGCCGCCACGATAGGAGCTGACGACCGCGATGCCCATTTTGGACATGATCTTGAGCAGACCCTCGTTGATCGCGGTGCGCTGACGCTCGAAACACTGGTCGAGGGTCAGGTCGCCGAACAGGCCACGGGCGTGGCGATCGGCGATGCTGGCTTCGGCCAGATAGGCGTTTACCGTGGTCGCGCCCACGCCGATCAGCACCGCGAAATAATGGGTGTCGAGCGCTTCGGCCGACCGCACGTTGATCGAGGCATAGCTGCGCAGGCCCTTGCGGACGAGATGGGTGTGGACGGCCGCGGCCGCCAGCACGCCCTGGATCGCGACCCGGTCCTGCCCGGCGCGCTCGTCGGTCAGGAACAGTTCGCTGCGCCCTTCGCGCACCGCCTGCTCGGCTTCCTCACGGATGCGGGCGATCGCCGCGCGCAGCTGCTCCTGGCCGCCGGTCGAGGGGAAGGTGCAGTCGATTTCGGCCACGGCCGGGCCGAAATAGGCCTTGAGCCGCGCCCATTCGGCACTGTTGAGCACCGGCGATTCCAGCACCAGCACATGGCTGTTCTGCGCATCTTCCTCCAGGATGTTGTGGAGGTTGGAGAAGCGCGTCTTGAGGCTCATCACATGCCGTTCGCGCAAGGGGTCGATCGGCGGGTTGGTGACCTGGCTGAAATTCTGGCGGAAGAAATGGCTGATGGTGCGCGGCTTGTCGGAGATGACCGCCAGCGGTGTGTCGTCACCCATCGAGCCGATCGCTTCCTTGGCATCCTCCACCATCGGCGCGAGGATCAGTTCCATATCCTCCAGCGTCATGTTGGCCGCGACCTGACGACGGGTCAGTTCCGCCTTGTCCCATGCCGGCAGGGCGCTGGGGACGTCGGGCAGGTCGGTGATGTCGAGGAAGTCCTTGATCAGGTCGCCATAGGGGCGCTCGCCCGCGATGCGATCCTTGATCGCGCGGTCGTCATAGACTTCGCCTTCCTGCAGATCGATCGCGATCATCTGGCCCGGACCCATGCGGCCCTTCTGGACGATGGTGGTTTCGGGCACGACGACCATGCCGGTTTCCGAACCCACGATCAGCAGATTGTCGCCGGTCAGCGTGTAGCGCAGCGGGCGCAGCGCGTTGCGGTCGACGCCGGCCACGACCCAGCGGCCATCGGTCATCGCGAGCGCGGCCGGGCCGTCCCACGGCTCCATCACGGAGGCGAGATATTCATACATGTCGGCATGCGCCTTGGGCAGCTCGGCGCTTTCCGCCTGCCATGCCTCGGGCACCAGCATCAGCTTGGCCGTGGGCGCATCGCGGCCCGAGCGGCAGATCGCCTCGAACACGGCGTCGAGCGCGGCGGTGTCCGACGCGCCGGCCGGGATCACCGGCTTGATATCCTCCGACTGCTCGCCGAAGGCCAGCGACGCCATCTTGATCTCGTGGCTCTTCATCCAGTTCTTGTTGCCGCGGATCGTGTTGATCTCGCCATTATGGGCGAGGGTGCGGAACGGCTGGGCGAGCCACCATTGCGGGAAGGTGTTGGTCGAATAGCGCTGGTGGAAGATGGCGACGCGGCTCTCGAACCGCTCGTCCTGCAGGTCCGGGTAGAAGACCGACAGCGATTCGGCGAGGAACAGCCCCTTGTAGATGATCGAGCGGCAGCTGAGCGAGCAGACGTAGAAGTCCTGGATCTGCGCGGCGATCACCTTCTTTTCGATCCGGCGGCGGATGAGGTAGAGATCCTTTTCGAACTCGGCCTGGTCGCGTTCCTCGGGCATCGGCCCGGCGATCATGATCTGCTCGATCTCCGGGCGGGTGGCCTGCGCCTTCTGGCCGATGACCGACACGTCGACCGGCACCTGGCGCCAGCCATAGATGGTGTAGCCCGCGTCGATGATCTCGCTTTCGACGATGGTGCGGCAGGCTTCCTGTGCGCTGAGGTCGGTGCGCGGCAGGAAGATCATGCCGACGGCCAGGCGGTTGGGCAGCGGCTTGTGGCCCGAATCGGCGATCGCGTCGTCGAAGAAGCGCACCGGCAAGTCGACATGGATGCCCGCGCCGTCGCCGGTCTTGCCGTCGGCGTCGACCGCGCCGCGATGCCACACGGCTTTCAGCGCATCGATCGCGGAGGAGACGACGCGGCGGCTGGGCCGGCCATCGGTGGCGGCGACCAGGCCGACGCCGCAGGCATCGCCCTCCATCTCGGGATGATACATGCCCTCGGCAGCGATGCGTGCGCGCTCTTCGGGGCTGGCCATGAAATTGGTGTCGGTCATGATGACTTACCCTTGCATCTGGCCGTCCCCTTCTTGGGGCACGGCCGCCTTCATTCTGTTGGTGCCGGCGTGCCGGCGTCGATCGTCAGTTTGCCTTTTGCGTGTCCGCCCCGAGCAATGCGGTGAGGCGGTCGCGTTCGGCCTTGGTCAGGTCTTTATAGGTGCGCGGTTTGGGCAGCTTGGCGAGTTCGGCCTGAGAGGATTGCATGATCTCCGGCATGGCCTTCATCATGTCGGGCATGATCTTCTGCATGCGGCCGATATAATGGGGGTCGGTTGCCAGCTGCATGAAGCCCTCGCCGAACTTGGCGCCGGTCGGCGTCTTCAAAAAGGCGGCGATCTGATCCAACTCGGTCGCATTGTAGCGATAGGCAAATGCCTCCGCCATGCCGGCGCGCATGTCCGGTTCGTAACGGCCCATGAAGCGGCCCATGGCCGGCATCATGGTGTTGACGATCACGTCCATCCGCTTGCGGAAATTGGGATCGAGGATCGCTATCATTTCCTCCATCGTGCCTTCGCCCAGACCTTCGGCCCGTTCGGGGTCGATGCCGCCGACCTTCAGGAACTCGCGGATGGGCATCTTGGTCATGCTGTCCATCATCGGGCCCATCATCTTCTGCATCATCGGGCCCATCATCTTTTCCATCGTGCCGTCGGGCAGGATGAGGGCCGCGATCGGCTGCGCCTTGGCGAGCAGCGCCGGATCGACCGGCTGCTCGGCGGCTACAGGCGCCGCCGGCGTCTGCGCCTGCACGGCGATCGGGGCCGCCAGCAGAAACAGGGACAGGAAGGCGACGCGCATCAGGCGGCAACCTTCTCGCTGGCGGCGGCGACGGCCTTGGCCTTGAGATATTTGTGCATATGGTCGGTCACGTCGCGGCCATCGCGGATGGCCCAGACCACCAGCGATGCGCCGCGCACGATGTCGCCGGCGGCGAAGACGCCGTCCATGCTGGTCATCATCGTCTTGTGATCGACGCGCAGCGTGCCCCAGCGGGTGACCGACAGGTCGTCGGCGCCGAACAGGCGGGGCAGGTCTTCGGGATCATAGCCCAGCGCCTTGATGACCAGATCGGCTTCCAGCGTATGTTCGCTGCCCGGATCGGGCTCGGGCGCGCGGCGGCCGGACGCGTCGGGCGAACCCAGGCGCATCTTGGTGACCTTGACGCCGGTGACATGTTCCGTGCCCTCGAAAGCGATCGGCGCGGTCAGCCAGACGAACTCGACGCCCTCCTCCTCGGCATTGGCGACTTCGCGCTGCGAGCCGGGCATATTGTCGCGGTCGCGGCGATAGAGGCACTTCACCGACTTGGCGCCCTGGCGGATGGCGGTACGGACACAATCCATCGCGGTGTCGCCGCCGCCGATCACGACGACATTCTTGCCGGTGGCGAGCAGGGTGCCATCCTCGTGGCCGGGCACGGCATCGCCAAAGCCCGCCTTGTTGGAGGCGGTGAGATAGTCGAGCGCCTTGACCACGCCCGGCGCGCCGACGCCCGGCGCCTTGATGTCGCGGGCCTTGTAGACGCCGGTGGCGATCAGGATCGCGTCATGCTTCGCACGCAGCTGTTCCATGCTGGCGTCGCGGCCGACCTCGAACCCTTCGTGGAAGATGATGCCGCCATCCTTGAGGCGCTGGACGCGGCGCATGACGACATCCTTTTCCAGCTTGAAGCCGGGGATGCCATAGGTCAGCAGGCCGCCGGCGCGGTCGTGCCGGTCATAGACATGCACTTCATAACCCGCGACGCGCAGATATTCGGCGGTGGTGAGGCCGGCGGGGCCGGCACCGATGACGCCGACCGACTGGCCGCGCGCGGTGCCGGGGACCAGCGGTTCGACCCAGCCTTCCTTCCAGGCGGTGTCGGTGATGAACTTTTCCACCGAGCCGATGGTGACCGATCCGTGGCCGGAAAATTCGATCACGCAATTGCCCTCGCACAGACGGTCCTGCGGGCAGATGCGGCCGCAGATTTCCGGCATGGTGCTGGTCAGGTTCGACAGCTCATAGGCTTCGCGCAACCGGCCCTCGGCGGTCAGGCGCAGCCAGTCGGGGATATGATTGTGCAGCGGGCAGTGGGTCGAGCAATAGGGCACGCCGCATTGCGAGCAGCGCGACGCCTGTTCCTCGGCCTTGTCCAGAATGAAGGACTTGCTGATTTCCAGAAAGTCCTCGGCGCGCGCATCAGCGCCGCGCTTTTCCGGATAGGCCTGTTCCTTGCCCACGAACTTCAGCATCGGATTTTCAGCCATGGCATTTCCCTGCAACGATTGTTTGCAGTGCGCATAGCAGGAAAACCCGCGGAGTCACGCGGATTCTGGCATTTAGGGCAGTTAAGCTTACCTATTATCTGGCGGTTTGGGAAAAGACTGTCGCGGCGCTGTAATTATCTTTCAAACATTAGGTCCGTATCGGCCTTATCTCAGGCTGAGCCAGACCAGCGCGCCGATGCCGGCAATGATTCGATACCAGGCAAAGGGTGCGAAGCCATGGCGCGACACCAGCCCGACGAACCATTTGATCACCAGCAGCGCGACGATGAAGGAGACGACGAAGCCGAGCGCGATGCTGTCCCAGCCGACCTGGGCGCTGGTGAGCTGGTCGCCCTTCTTGAGCAGTTCCAGCGTCGAGGCGCCGAGCATGGTCGGGATGGCGAGGAAGAAGCTGAATTCGGCGGCGGTGCGGCGTTCGACGCCCAGGGTCAGCGCGCCCATGATGGTCGCGCCCGAGCGGCTGACGCCCGGCACCATGGCGAGGCACTGGATGAAGCCGATGCCGATGACGCGGACCAGCGGAATGTCGGCGATGCCGTGGAAGCGCTGTTCCCTGATCAGGCGCTCGATCACCAGGATGGCGACGCCGCCGACGACCAGCGCGACGGCGACGACGCGGGGCGAGCCGAGCAGCGTGTCGATATAGTCGTGCAGGGCAAGGCCGATGACGACGGCGGGGATGAAGGCGACCAGCAGGTTGCGCACGAAGCGGATGCTGACCGGATCGAGGCGCAGCAGGCCCATGGCCACCGCCCAGAAGGTGCGCCAGTAGAGGACGACGACGGCGAGGATCGCACCGAGCTGGATCATGACATTGAACATCGCCCAGACCGACGCATCATAGCCGAGCAGCTCGCTCGCCAGGATGAGGTGGCCGGTCGACGACACGGGGAGAAATTCGGTCAATCCCTCCACGATGCCGAGCAGGATGACCGTCAGATAATGCATGTCCATGGGGATGTCGGATCCTCAAGCAGGGGGCGCATAAGCCAAGCCCTCCCCCCGCGAAGGGAGAGGGCCGGGCAATGCCTATATGTCAGGGATGCACCATGCCGCAGTGCAGCGAAAAGGCAAAGCGGCATGGCCACGGTCGGTCGTGGCCGATCATCGGCCCGTCGAGCCGATGGCGGGAATGGATCAGGCCTTCACGCGGCCGGCGAAGCGGCCATGCTTGCGATAGGGGACCATCCAGCGTTCGGCGACGGCGGCCATCGGCGTGGGCGCGACGCCCAGCGCCTCAAGGCCCGGCGCGCCGGGCGCGGCGACATTGTCCTGGCCCAACATGGCAAGCTGGTCGCGGGTGATCGGGCCGCCGGGCAGCATCGCCAGCAGCGAGGCGAAGGCGCCGGGCACTTCGACCAGCGGCTTGTCGCCCCGGCCGATCGCCTTGGCGACCCAGGCGTTGATTTCCTTCATGCTCATGACCTGCGGGCCGGCGAGTTCGAAGGTCTTGCCGCCAAAGACGCCGGGCTGCTGCGCCGCGTTGGCGATCGCCTCGGCAACGTCGCCGACATAGACGGGCTGGAATTTGGTGGCGGCGCCGATCACCGGCACGACCGGGCCGCTGCTGGCGACGCCGGCGAAGCGATTGAGGAACTGGTCTTCCTGGCCGAAGATGATCGACGGGCGCAGGATGGTCGCGGTCGGGAAGGCGGCCAGCACGGCGGCTTCGCCCGCAGCCTTGGACCGGCCATAGGCCGAGGGGCTGTTGGCGTCGGCGCCGATCGCCGAGACATGGACCAGCGCGGTGACGCCGGCGGCGGCGGCCGCCTTGGCGACATTGGCAGCGCCCTCATGCTGGACCGCATCAAAATCGCCGCTGAGGATGCCGACCAGGTTGATGACGATGTCGCTGCCGTGCAGGGCGCGGGCGACGGTGTCGGGCTTGCGGATATTGGCCGCGACGAACTGGGTCTGGCCCAGATTACCGAGCGCCTTCACCTTGACCGAATTGGCGAGGTCGCGCTGGGCGATGCGCACGCGCGCGCCGCGTGCCATCAGCGCCTGGGCGACCTGGCGCCCGAGAAAGCCGCCGCCGCCGAAGATGGTTACCAGATTGTCCTTCATCACGCGCGTCCCATGCTGTTCGAAAAGGGGAAAGTTCGTGCCGTTTCCCTTGCAACTTCCGCCGCCCGCTGACAACTGCCCGCCGGCGGCGGCGTTCCGATTTTTACCCGATCCAGCCCTGCAGCCCGGCGATCATCCACAGGCCCAGCAGCAGGAAGAGCAGGGCCGCGCCGACCTGCAGCGCGCGCATCGGCACGTGCTTCGCCAGCGCTTCGCCGAACAGCACGGCCGGGACATTGGCCAGCATCATGCCGCAGGTGGTGCCCGCGGTGACGGCGAGCAGATTGTCGAACTGGGCGCCCAGCGCCACGGTCGCGACCTGGGTCTTGTCGCCCATCTCCACCAGGAAGAAGGCGACCAGCGTGGTCACGAACACGCCGGCCTTGGACGGGGCCTTGAGCGGCGCATCCTCGTCGATCTTGTCGGGCACCAGCGTCCAGAGCGCCATGGCGATGAAGCTGCCCGCCACGGCATAGCGGAACCAGGGCTGGGTCAGCACCCCGGCGATCGAATGGCCGACCAGCGCGGCGAGGAAATGATTGGCGATGGTGGCGACGAAGATGCCCAGGATGATCGGCACCGGCTTGCGAAAGCGGGTGGCGAGCAGCATGGCCAGCAACTGCGTCTTGTCGCCCATTTCGGCGAGCGCGACGAGGGCGGTGGAGGTAAGGAAGGCTTCCATGAAGAACGTCCGGGCCGGGCTCTGACAAAAGACACAATGCCACCGTCTTCCCCGCCCGGCCGGACTGGGAAGCCGATGCCATTGGTCTCGCCCGATGCGGCTGATACCGCATCCCATATGCCATGGCCTCTCGGCCAAATATGTTGACATATGGCCCGTCCCTTTCGGCGGAACGGCTGGCTACTCCCCAGATGACGCGCTAGCCTGTAGTCGGACAGGCCGCGAAAGGCAAGCCGATGGCGACGGGTGAGAACAAGACCATGGAGACGGCGGCGGATGTCGCCGCCTATCTCGACACGGTCGAACCGGCCGAGCGACAGGCGGATGGTCGGATGGTCGCGGCGTTGATGGCGCGGCTGTCGGGCGAGCCGCCACGGCTGTGGGGGCCGAGCATCATCGGCTTTGGCCGCTATCATTATCGCTATGACAGCGGGCGTGAGGGCGACATGTGCCGGATCGGCTTTGCGCCGCGCAAGGCGGAACTGGTCTTCTATCTGGCCGGTCTCGACGACGCCGATTTCATGGCATTGGGCAGGCATGGGCGCGGCAAGGGCTGCCTCTATGTCAAGCGGCTGGCCGATATCGACATGGGCGCGCTGGAGGCGCTGATCGTGCAGAGCCTGGCGCATATGGACGGGCTGTATCCGCGCTAGGAAAAGCGCTCAGGGCGTGCTGCTACTACTCTGCTGCATCCGCCGTTCGGCGAACCATTGTTGCAGCATCTGGGCGGTGCAGCCGGTGAAGCCGTTGCTGCCGATGGCGGAGCAGCTGTTGGGCAGGATCTGGCGCTGGGTCTGTTCCATCGTCGCGACCTGGCTGCCCCAGCCGGGGCCTCCCACTTCTTCGGGCTTTTCGCGCAGCTTCTTGGGGATGCGATAGCGTTCGGATTCGGGCTTGCGGGCGCAGACCACGATTTCCTCGCCCTGGCCGGTCGGGCAGGGGTCATCGCCATAGACGATGAGGTTGAAGATCTTCTGCGGCGGATCATCCTGGGCGACGGCCGGCGCGGCGGGCAGGGCGAGCGCGGCCAGGCCGGCGATCAGCAGGGGGCGGGGGAGACGCATCATCAATTCCTTCATTCGCCCCGGTTGCACCCCGTTCGTCCCGCGCTGCACTGGCGCGGGATCGATATGAACAGACGCCGCAGGACGCCCCATGCCGTCACGGCCGGGGCGGGACTTCCTGTTCCTGCGCCTTCTTGGCATCGGCGTCGGCCTTTTCCTCGGCCAGAACGCGCTTTTCGATCGCTTCGCTGTCGGCGTCGATGGTCGACAGGCGCCTGGCGCGCTCAGCTTCGACCAGATCCTTCCAGCTGGCATTGTCGGCCTGCTGCCGTTCCGCCTTGGCCAGGCGCGACAGCTTGGCGAAGCAGCCGGTGGCGCCGCCGCCGCCGACCGGCGAGCAGCTTTCGGTGCCGTCGCGGCCGACATATTCCATCGACTTCACCCGCTCGCCCCAGGCCTGGTTGCTGGGCTTGTTCGGATCGCCGCGCAGCGGCTCAGGAATGCGGTAGCGTTCCTCCTCGCCCTTGCGCGCGCACACGACGATGCCGTCGCCCTGGCTCTGGGGACAGGCATCATCGCCATAGACGATGACCAGATTGACCTTTTCGGAGCCGGTGCTGGTGGCGGCCGTGGGGGCGCTGTCCTGCTGTGCGAGCGCGGGGGCGGCGGTGCCCAGCATCAGGCCGGCGGCCAGAGCGATCAACGGGGTCTTCATCATCGGTCCGTCCCTTGTTCAGATGCGCTTCGAGAGCGCGATGGCGGCGCGGCAACCCAGGCGGATCGCGCCGGACAGCAGCGGATAGGCCGGGGCCTGTTCCGCACCATGAGCGATGGCGGCGTCGCGATGCTCGACCTCCTCCGCCTGGAAATCCTTGATCAGGGCAGAGAGTTCCGGATCATCCTCGCCCAGTTGCTGCAACTGTTCTTCATAATGCAGGTCGATCTCGGTCTCGATCGCGGCGGTGCAGGCCATGGCGGCCTTTGGTCCCATCGCGGCGGTCACGGCGCCCAGGGCGAAGCCGGCGACGTTCCAGATCGGGTGGATCGCGGTCGGCCGCACGCCGCGTTCGGCGATCAGCGCGTCGAAAGCGGCGCGATGGCGTTCCTCCTGCGCGGCCATGCCGGCGATCAGCCGGCCATAGGGATGGCGATCGCCCATCACCGCAAGCTGCCCGGCATAGATGCGCACCGCGCCGAATTCGCCGGCCTGGTCGACGCGCACCATGGAGGCGCGATCGGCACTATTGGTGCGACGTCCGGGACGCGGGAAATCCTTGGTGGCGCTCATGCCTTCCTCGCTTTCAGCAGCAGGGCCAAGATGGCGAGCGCGGCCGCGCCCGACAAGAGGCCGTTATAGCCTGCCAGCGAAATGCCGAAGAGGCTCCAGGGCGCGACATCGCAGCGGGTGATCGGCGTCGCCATGATCTGGCTCAAAATATCGGCGCTGCTGCCGCCGGTCGGCGTGGTCGAGCAGGCGGTCAGCCCTTCCCACCAGCCATATTCGACCCCGGCATGGAACAGGCCGATGGCGCCGCTGATGCCAATGGCGATGCCGGCGAAACCGGCGAACAGGCCGCTCATGCAGGCGCGGCCGCGCAGGGCATAGGCGACCAGCGCCAGCGGGATCGCGGCCATATGGGGATAACGCTGCCACCAGCACATTTCGCACGGATGCAGCCCGCCCAGATATTGGGAGGCATAGGCCGTGCCCAGCGCGATCACGGGCACGAGCAGGGCAAGCAGGCGGGCGCGGCCCAGGGCGGGGGACAAGCTGTTCATATCGCCCGCTTAAACCCTTGTCCGCCTTTCGTCATGCTGAACTTGCCCGTCCGGTCATCCGAACGGGCACGACTCATTTCGCGCCGGGCTTGCGCGCAGCGGCCTGCTGCGCCTGGGCGATGGTGGCGCCCGGCGTGCCGGCGAGGCGGGAAATGGTCTTGAGCGCATAATCGAGCTGGAAGTCCTCGATCCCCTTCTTCTTCAGCTCCTCGGCCGTCTGGGCGAAGCGCGGATCTTCCTTGCTGTCCTCTTCCAGCGCGGCGTCGTCGGTCTTGATCTCGTTGATCAGGTGGCGGCGCAGGTCGCTTTCGCGGAACTTGGGGCGATCCTTGTAATCCGGGTCGCTGAGCTGCGGCACCTTGATGTCCGGCTGGATGCCGCCTTCCTGCACGCTGCGGCCCGAAGGCGTGAAGTAGCGCGCGGTGGTGAGCTTGAGCGCGGTGGTGTTCGACAGCGGCAGCATGGTCTGGACCGAGCCCTTGCCGAAGCTGCGTTCGCCCATGATGAGCGCGCGATGCTGGTCCTGCAGCGCGCCGGCGACGATTTCGGAGGCCGAGGCGGAGCCCGCATCGACCAGCACGATCACCGGCAGGCCCTTCGCGTCATCGCCGGGCTTGGCATAATAGCGCTCGACATCGCCCTTGTTGCGGCCGCGCTGCGACACGATCTCGCCGCGTTCCAGGAAGACGTCGCTAGTCGACACCGCTTCATCCAGCAGGCCGCCGGGATTGGAGCGCAGGTCGAGGATATAGCCGGTCGGCTTGTGGCCCAGGCTCTTGTCGATGCTGCGGATCGCCGAGCGGACATCGGCGCCGGTATTGGCCGAGAAGCTGACGATGTTGATGACGCCGATATTGTTTTTCACTTCCCACTTCACCGGCTTGATCTCGATGATCTCGCGGGTGAGGCTCATCTCGATCGGCTTGTCGCGACCGGTGCGCACGATGGTGAGCTTGAGGCTGGTGCCCGGCGCGCCGCGCATCTTGTCCACCGCCTCGTCCAGCGTGCCGCCATAGATGAGCTGGCCGTCAATATGGGTGATATAGTCGCCCGCCTTGATCCCGGCGCGCCAGGCCGGCGTATCCTGGGTGGGCGCAATCACCTTGACCGCGCCATCCTCCTGCGTGACCGACAGGCCAAGGCCGCCATAGCTGCCCTCGGTCTGGGTGCGCAGATTCTGGAAATCGCGCGCATCGAGGAAGCTGCTGTGGGGATCGAGGCTGGCAAGCATGCCGTCGATCGCGCCCTTGATCAGCTTCTCGTCGTCGACCTTCTCGACATAGTCGCTGCGGACCTTCTGGAAGACGTCCATGAATTCGTCGAGCGCCTTGTAGCTCGATGCCTCGCCATCGGCGAGCGCCGCGGTGGTGGCGGGGATGAGCGCAAGCGCGCCGAGCGCGACCGCGCCCTGCAGGAAGGTGGATTTCATGGCTGTCCTTGGAGTCCGCATCAAGGGATCGATATACGTCGATTCGCTATCCAACGCAAAAGCGCGCTTCGACCAATGTTGCCTGGCGTCGATGAGCGTGGGGTTAATGAGTTTGACCTTCGAGCGGTATTCGCCTGAATGACCAGTGCTTACATGATCATATGCGAGGTGGTCTTTGCGTTTCTATATTCCGCAGTTGGACGTTGCAGGCCAAATGGAGGAGAGTTCCGCTCATCCTGAGCATCTGGGAGGGTTGCCCTTTGGCTTGCCAGCGGATCTTTGGCCCACTTGCGCCGAATGTGGGGGAACGCAGTCACTGATTGCGCAGTTTTTGCATGATCCGCTGCGGCTTGATCTCGGCCGTTCGGGCAGAATGCTGTTTGTTTTTCAATGCAATCACGATCCGGGAATGTGTGCAACTTGGGAGGCGTTCTCGGGCGCCAACAGTTGCCTGATTCTGGAGCCTGAAATGCAGACAGGCCATCTTACAGAATATCCTGCGGACAGTCCGCCTCTCGACAATGCGGCATTTGTGCGCGGATGGGACGAACGAGGCCTGCACTTGGCTGTGGCCGATGAACTGGCTTTCTACACCGACGAGGCTTTCTTCCAGCTGAGCGACGAAATGCTCGCAAATGTCAGTTGGTCTACACGGCTAGGTGGCGTTCCGCGATGGATACAAAGTGCAGAAGAATCGCCACGACCGGGATGGCGGTTCGTTGGGCAGCTGGATTCACTCTACAGTTTCCGCTCGGCTCCGTCCTTCAGTCCAGACTGGATATCCGTTGATAGCGAGCAGTTCGAGGGCCGGACACATATAGGGGAAGGACCGAACTTTGGCGGCGGGATTGCCTACCTCTTTTTACGCGAAAATGAGGGTAACCCTGCCGCAGCCATGTTCTGGCAGCGTTAGTCTGAATCAGCCCAATCCCACCAGCGGGACGATGTCCACCGGGCGGCCGTTGCGGCGCAGTTCGATGGTGACGGTGGGGCGGCCCTGGGCGGCGGTGAGGCCGACCGGGTCGCCCTGGCGCACACTCTCGCCGACCTGGGCGGTGACGCGGTGCAGGCCGGTGATGAGGGTGGCCCAGCCCTGGCCATGGTCGATGATCAGGATCTGGCCATAGCCGCGATAGGGGCCGGCAAAGGCGATGCGGCCGGCGGTCGGCGCGACTGCTTGGGCGCCGGCCTGGGTCACCAGGGTCAGGCCGCGCGATCGCACGCCGCCGTCATTCACCTCGCCCATGCCGGTGACGAGCTGGCCGACGACCGGCAGGCGATAGGGCGGCGGGCCGCTGTCCAGCGTCTCGCGGTCGGGGGCAGGGGCGCCGGCCCGGTCGGGGCGGGCGGGCCGCAGCACCGGACCGGACAGTTGCGCCAGGCGATCGCGCAGGTCGCTCGCCACCTCCAGCTGGTCCATCAGGTCGACAATGTCACGCGCCTTCTCGCCCAGCGCCAGCGCGCGTTCGCTCTCCAGCCCGGCATTGGCGCGATAGTCGCGGGCGGCGACGCGCTTTTGCGTTTCGAGCTGGCGCAGGGCGGCCTGGCGATCGGTGAGGTCGCGGCGGCTCTTTGTCAGGGCGTCGGCGGCCTGCTGCGCGGTGGCGCGGATCGCGCGGCTGCGGTCCAGTTCGGCGCGCAGGCCCGCTGTGCGCTGCTCGATCACCGGCAGCACCTGTCCCAGCACCGCGCGCATATGGACGGCGTCGCTGATCGATCCGGGCTGGACGAGGGCAAGGGCGAGCGGACGGCGGCTCATCATCTGCAGCGCAGCGGTCAGGCGCACCACCGGTTCCTGCCGGACGGCGAGGCGCGCGGCCTGGGCGCGCTGCATGCGGGCAATGATGGCGATGCGGGCCTGGGCGGCCTGCACATCGGCCTCGGCCTGCTGGATGCGGGCGGCCATGGCGGCGGCGCGGCGGCCGGCCTGTTCAGCCTCGTCACGGGCCATGCCGGCCTGCCGCTCCAGCCGGACCGATCGGTCGGCGGCCTCCACCGACTGGCGGCGGGCGTCGCGCAGGGCCTTTTGTTCCTGCGCCAGCGTGGTGCCGGCGGTGCCGGGCAGGATGATCGCGGCATCGTCCGCGGCGGGCAGGCGCGTGGCGACAAGGGCCACGATGCCCGCCAGTGCGATGCCCGTGATGCTGTTGCTGATGATGCTGCGCTTCAACCGCTTGTCCCGCCCGATAGGGCTTTGACTAGGCGCAAGCCGCGGGCATGTCGAGCCTCAGCCTTCGCGGTGATAGGGGTGGTTGGCGAGGATCGAGCAGGCGCGCCACAGCTGTTCGGCGAGCATGGCGCGGGCGATCATGTGCGGCCAGGTCATGGCGCCAAAGGCGATCAGCAGGTCGGCATTGGTCCGTTCGGCATCGTCGAAGCCGTCGGCCGCGCCGATCAGGAAACGGATCTCGCGCGTGCCGGTGTCGCGCCAGCCCTCGATCCGCCGGGCAAAGTCCATCGAGGAGAGCTGCTTGCCCTTTTCGTCGAGCATGACCGTCACCGTGCCGGGGCCGACGGGCGGCAGCTTGCCGCCCCGGTCGGGCATTTCGGTGATCTTGTGCGGCATGGTCAGCCGCTTGACATAGCGGTCGACCAGATCGGCTTCGGGCGAGCGCCCGATCTTGCCGCGCGCGATGATATGGAGGAGCATGGCTCCTCCCTAGCCTGTCATCGCGCCCATGTCGAAGGGCGCGACGGCAAGGATCAGGCGTTGCCCGCGACCGGTGCGTCGACGAAGCCCCACATCCGTTCCAGATTGTAGAAGCTGCGCACTTCCGGCTTGAACAGATGGACGATCACGTCGCCGGCATCGATCAGCACCCAGTCAGCGACCGGCAGGCCTTCGACCCGCGCGGAGCGGCCGGTGGCCTTCTTGATCCGTTCGGCCAGATGCTGGGCGATCGCCGCGACCTGACGCGACGAACGGCCGCTCGCGATCACCATATGATCGGCGATGCTGCTCTTGCCTTCGAGGGGGATGGAGATGGTTTCCTGCGCCTGGTCGTCGTCGAGCGACTGCATGACAAGGGCGTGCAGGGCGGCCACGCTATCGGCGGCAGGCGCCGTATCGTTGGCAGGGGCGAGGTTAGTCAATTAAACTCCAATCTAGACGATCAACCGGCGCGTGAGCGGATCGCGCACACACGTTGCTTCATATTCGCGATGCCAGAGGGGGTCCGCCTGCCGTAGCAGGGTTGCCGATCTTGGATCAGGGCGAAAGCGCAATAGCACGAGCGCCGGTGGTCTCCAATTCGTCCAGTCTGCACTCTGGCGCGCGGACCGGACGAAGCGCCGCAGCCAGCTCATGGCCGTAGAGCCACGGGCAGCGTCATCATAACCCGGACGGGCGATTACGGCAATGGGCATCTGTCGCGCTATGCCGCGCCAGTCGCGCCATTGGCCAAATTGCGCCAGATTGTCGGCGCCCATCAGCCAGACGAAGCGGTTGCGGGGGTAGCGCTGGCGGAGCGCGCGCAGCGAGTCGACGGTGTAGCGGGTGCCCAATTGCCGCTCGATCGCGGTGGCGCGAATCGGCGCGCGGCGGGCGATTTTCTGCGCATGGGCAAGGCGGACCGGCAGCGGCGCCATGCCCCTGGCGGGCTTCAACGGATTGCCGGGCGATACCAGCCACCAGATTTCGTCGAGACCCAAGGCGTCCCTGGCGAACAGCGAAATGGCGCGATGCCCGCCATGCGCCGGATTGAAGGAGCCGCCAAGCAGGCCGATCTTTTTCATGGGGCACGCCATGCCAGCGCCGGGGCGGGGCGGCAATGGGCAGATTCTTAAGGCTTGCCCGCTATCGCCGCGCCATGCAGGGGCGGCTGATCGGATTCGATGGATTGCGCGGGATCGCCGCGCTCAGCGTCCTGCTGTTCCATGCGCTGACCTGGACTACGGGCGACGCGCGGGGCAACGGCTATCTGGCGGTCGACTTCTTCTTCATGCTGAGCGGCTATGTGATGGCGCGCACCTATGAGGCGCGGTTGGGGCAGGGGCTTTCCACCGGCGCGTTTGTCCGCGCGCGATATCGGCGTTTCGTGCCGGTCATGGCCATTGCCGGGCTGATCGCGCTGCCCGGCTTCCTCCTCACCAATGAGATGTGGCTCTGGCCGGTGGCCCTTGCCAATCTGCTGCTGATTCCCAGCCTATTCACCGGGCGTCTCTATCCGTTGAACGGGCCGGCCTGGTCGATCCTCCTGGAACTGATCGCCAATATGGCCCACGGCCTTGTCCTGCGGCGCTTGTCGACCAGGATATTGGTGCATGTCGTGCTGCTGAGCGCGACCCTGTTCGCGGTTGTCGCCAGTCGTGTGGGGATGGACGTGGGGGCGCAGCCTGCTAGCTTCCTCTTCGGCCTGCCGCGGGTGATGTGCGCCTATGGCATGGGAGTCATATTGTGGCGCTGGTGGCGTGACAGGCCGACCATAGCGGTTCCGCCGATGGCGGCCCTGGTCGCGATGCCGCTCTATTTCGGCATCGGCACGATGATCGACGCGGATGGCTGGGCCAGCGGCATAGTCTTCATCCTGCTGATCTGTCCCCTGATGCTGGCGGGCGGGCTGCGCTGGCAGCGACAATCGCGGTGGATGACGGCGGCGGGCGCACTTTCCTTTCCGCTTTATGCCGTTCATGCCCCGGTCTGCATGACGGGGCTGATGCTGGGCGTGCCCGTGGCTGGCGGGGTTGCCGCCAGCCTGGCGGTTGCGGGGCTGATTGCCTGGGTGCAGGCCCGGCCGCGCCGTCCGGGATCCGCGACGCTTCCGTCCGCGCCTTTGGCTGCAAGCTAGCCGAGACGATCCTATTCCGCTGCCGGCAGCGCCCGGGCTTCGTCGGCCTGGGCGTCGCGGGCGAGGACGTCGAGCGGCTCCATCGCCTCGATCTCCTTGCCGCCGGTCTCGATGTCGAGATCGCGGAATTTGCGTCCGGTGGAGAGAACACGCGTCTCGAAGCTGCCGATGAAGCTGTTATAGTTGGAGACCGCGCTGTTGAGGCCCGAGCCCAGCTTGCGCAAATGGGTCGCGGCGACGGCCAGGCGCTCATAGAGTTCCTTGCCAAGCTGGCCGACCTGCTGCGCCTGTTCCTGCATCTTGGCCTGGCGCCAATGGCCCGCCAGCGTGCGGGCGAGCGGCAGGAAGGTGGCCGGGCCGCAGATGATGACGCGGTTCTTGGCGGCGCGTTCCCACAGCTCCATGTCCGCCTCCAGCGCGGCGGTGACGAAATTGTCGCCCGGCACATACATGATGACGAAGTCGGGGGCCTTGTCGAACTGTTCCCAATAGGCCTTGCGCCCCAGCGCGTCGGCATGGGTGCGCATGGCGCGGGCATGGTCGAGCATATGGGCGTCGCGCAGCGCCGGATCGACCTGGTCGACCGCGTTCAGATAGGCGATCAGCGAGCATTTGACGTCGACCACCATCTGCTGGTCGCCGGGCAGGTTGATGACGAAGTCCGGGCGCAGGCGGCCGTCCTCGACCGCGACCGACACTTCCTCCTTGAAGTCCACGAAGGGGGAAAGGCCGGCGGTTTCGATGAGATTCTTGAACTGCTGCTCGCCCCAGCGGCCGCGCGTCTTGGGCGCGGCGCGCAGGGCGTTGACCAGCTTGGCCGTTTCCTCGCGCACCTGCCCCTGGCCCAGATGAACCTGCTGCACCGCCTCGCGCAGTTCGGCATAGCTGCCGACCCGATCCTTCTCGACGCGGGCGAGGCCCTCCTCATAGCGTTTGAGCGTGGTTTCGACCGGGTTGAGCAGCGTCTTCAACTGCGCCTCGCTCTTCTCGCTCGCCTGGGCGAAACGCTGGTCGGCGCGGGTCAGGAACTGGGTCTGGGCGGATTCGAGCAATTTGCCGCCGATTTCGCTGAACTGGGCGGAGAGCTGTTCCTTGGCATCCTTGAGCGCCGCAATCTGCTGCTCGAACGCCTGGGTGCGGGCATGGATGTCGGACTGGAGCGCTGCGAGATCACGCAGCGCGGCCTCGCGCTCGGTCTGGATCGCCTCGATCCGCTGTTCGGAGGCGGCCTGCGCGGATTCGAGCCGGGCGAGCTGGGCCATGCCCTGTGCCACCCGTTCCTTCTCCACTGCCAGTTCGGCGATCGCGCCGTTGCGCTGGGCGGCGGCGATGTCGAGCTTGCCGGCCAGATCGGCCTTTTCGGCGGTCAGCGGCGCCAGCGCCTTGCCCTTGAGCAGCCAGCCGACGGCGATGCCGATCAGCAGCGCGACGGGAATGAGAAGGGCGGCGAGGCTGTCCATAACTATCCTTTTTGGGAACGAAACGGGAACTTAGCGGGCGAAGGAGGCGGCCGCAAGCCGGAAGCGCCATCCTCCGTTCGTTTCGAGCCTGTCGAGAAACGGAGGCGGAACTGGGGGGGGCTTGCCGTGCCCGGCTTCTCGACTTCGCTCGAAGCGAACGGAAGGGGATGGGCTACGCCGCCTGCGCGCTGGGCGCGGCGAAGCGGGCGCGATAGTCGCCTGGCGACAGGCCGACCAGGCGGTGGAACAGCTTGCGGAAGGCGGCGGCATCCTCATAGCCGACGCTCCAGGCGATCTGGTCGATCGTGCGCCGGGTAAATTCCAGATGCTCGCGCGCCCGCGCCACGCGCAGATGCTGGACATATTCGATCGGGGTCATGGCGGTCGCCGCCTTGAACCGGCGCTGGAAGGTGCGTTCCTCCAGCGCGGCCTGCGCCGCCATCTCGGTGACGCTGACCGCCTTCGCCTCCCGCGCGGCGAGCCAGTGCTGCACCTTCAGGATCGGCTCGTCGCCATGGGTCAGGCGCGGCAGGAAGCGGGCGAAATGCTTCTGTTCCCGCCCGGCCGTGTCGATCAGCAGGAATTTGGCGGTGTCGAGCATCACCGTCGGGCCGAGCAGCCGGTCGACCAGCCGCATGCCAAGGTCGGTCCAGGCCATCAGCCCGCCGGCGGTGATGATATCGCCATCGTCGATGACGATGCGGTCGCAATCGAGCTTCACGGCCGGGAAGCGGGTGCGGAAGGCGTCGGCGAACCACCAGTGGGTGGTGGCGGGGCGACCATCGAGCAGGCCGGTCGCCGCCAGCAGGAAGGCGCCGCCGCAATTGGAGGCAAGGGTAGCGCCGGCGGCATGGCGATCGAGCAGCCAGCGGGCATAGGGCGCGGCTTCCTCCGCCTCGGGCACGCCGGTCAGGCGACCGGGGACCAGCCAGATGTCGGGCGTGCCGCCCAATCCTTCATGCGTGTCATGGCTGCGGGCAAAGCAGCCGTCATCGCCCATCTGCCAATGGCTGACGCGCACCACCGGGCCGCCATGCTGAACCGAGAACTGCCCGGCAATGTCGATCAGGTCGGTCATGCCATGGACCATCGCCTGCTGACAGCCCGGATAGAGCAAGATGCCCACTTCGGCGCGCGGAAGGCTGCTGTCGGCCATATGCTGGTCCTTTGTCGGAATCGGCCCACTTAATGTCGGAACCGCCAATCCCGATCCTCGGCCATTGCCCGTAATTCTGCAAGCACAGGGCGTGAAGGCGCCCTTCTGGAACAGAAGAAGGGAATTTCACATGAGCAACTATGTCACCACCAGGGACGGCACCCGCATCTTCTACAAGGATTGGGGACCGCGGGACGGCCAGCCGATCGTCTTTTCCCATGGCTGGCCGCTCAGCGCCGACGCCTGGGACGCGCAGATGGTCTATTTCGCCAATCAGGGTTTCCGCACCATCGCCCATGACCGCCGCAGCCATGGCCGGTCGGACCAGGTGTGGGACAATAATAATATGGACCAATATGCCGACGATCTGGCCGATCTGGTCGCGGCGCTGGACCTGTCCGACGTCATCCTGGTCGGCCATTCGACCGGCGGCGGCGAAGTCACCCGCTATATCGGCCGCCATGGCACCAGCCGGGTCGCCAAGCTGGCGCTGATCGGTGCGGTGCCGCCGCTGATGCTGAAGACCGAAGCCAATCCGGGTGGTCTGCCGATCGACGTGTTCGACGGCATCCGCAAGGGCACGTTCGACAATCGCAGCCAGTTCTTCAGGGATCTGACCATCCCCTTCTACGGCTATAACCGGGACGGCGCGGTCATCTCCGAGGGCATCGTGCAAGAATTCTGGCGGCAGGGGATGATGGGCGGCCTCAAGGGGCAACTCGACTCGATCCGCGCCTTTTCCGAAAGCGATTTCCATGCCGACCTGGCGAAGGTCGATGTGCCTACCCTCGTCCTCCATGGCGATGACGACCAGATCGTGCCGATCGGCGCGGCTGCCCTGTCGACGGTGAAGATCGTTACGGATGCGGTTCTGATCGTGTATGAAGGCGCCGACCATGGGCTGACACAGACACACCAGGACCGGTTCAACGCCGACCTGCTCGATTTCATCAACGGCTGACACAAATACCGTTCGCCCTGAGCGAAGTCGAAGGGTTCTACCGAGCGGAGCGAGGTGCCTTCGCTTCGCTCAGGCAAGGGCTTCGACTTCGCTCAGCCCGAACGGGAAAATAGTCTTTCAAAGGAGACATCCCATGACCAAAGAAACCATCCTCATTACCGGCGCGTCGGACGGTATCGGCGCCGTCTATGCCGATCGCTTTGCCAGGCGCGGCGCCAATCTGATCCTGGTCGCCCGTCGCGCCGATAAGCTGGAGGCGCTGGCCGCCCGCCTGCGCGCCGACAGTGGCATCAGCGTGGAAGTGATCGCCGCCGATCTGGCCAAGGCTGACGATCTGGCACGGGTCGAGGCGCGGCTGCGCGACGATGACGCGATCACCGGCCTCGTCAACAATGCCGGCATCGCCGGGGAACAGGCCTTTGTCGAGACCGATCCGGCCTATCTCACCGGCCTCATAGACCTCAACATCCTGGCGGTGACGCGGCTGTCCCGCGCCATTGCGCCGCGGCTGGCCGCGAAGGGCGCTGGCACGCTGATCAATATCACGTCGGTCACCGCGCTGATGCCGGACGGCTTCACTGCCGTCTATCCCGCGACCAAGGCCTATGTGCTGGCCTTTACCGAGGCGCTGCAGGTCGAACTGGGCAGCAAGGGCGTGAAGGTGCAGGCGGTGCTGCCCGGCATCACCCGCACCGCCATCTGGACGGCGGAACAGATTGCCGGCCTGCCGCCGCACATGGTGATGGATGTCGAGGTGATGGTCGACGCGGCGCTGGCCGGGCTCGACATGGGCGAGGCGATCACCATCCCTGCCTTGCCGGACCGGGCTGACCTCGACGCCTATCTCGCCGCGCGGGCCGCGCTTCGGCCCAACCTGTCGCTCAAGGATGCAGCGCCCCGGTATCGGGTGACCGCCTGACCTCTTTTGTCACCCCCGCTTTCGCGGGGGTGACGGGAATTTTCCAGGGAGAAGCATCATGATCCTCGGTCTTTCCATTCCCGCCTTCATCGCCCTGCATGTCGCGATCAGCCTGATCGGCATCGTCAGCGGCCTTGTCGCTCTGCCGGCCATGGCGAAGGGGCATATCCTGCCCAAAATGCAGGGCCTGTTCCTAGTGACGACCCTGCTCACCAGCCTGACCGGCTTCCTCTTTCCCTTTCGCGGCTTCACCCCGGCGATCGGCGTCGGCATTCTCTCGACGCTGGTGCTGATCATCGCCTTCGCCGCCTTTTACGGCCTTGGCCTGCGGGGCCGGGCGCGGGGCATTTATGCGGTGACCGCGACCATCGCTTTGTGGCTCAACCTGTTCGTGCTGGTCGTGCAGGGTTTCCTCAAGGTGCCGGCGCTCAATCGGCTGGCGCCGACCGGCACGGAGCCGCCCTTCCTCGCCGCCCAAGGCCTTCTGCTGATCGTCATGCTGATTCTGGGCGCGGCGATCCTGCGTCAGCCAAGGCTCGCGCGGAAGGCGGCGAGCCGCTCGATCGCCTGATCCAGCGTCGCGTCCGACTTGGAGAAGCACAGGCGGACCAGATGGGTGACCGGATCGTCGGGGTAGAAGGCGGAGATCGGGATCGCCGCCACCCCGGCTTCGTCGATGATCCGGTTGCAGAAGGTCACATCGTCCATCGTAATGCCCGACGCGGGCAGGTCGATCGACAGGAACCAGGTGGCGCCGCTCGGTTGCACGACATAGCCCGCCCTGATGAGCCCCGCCGCCAGCCGATCGCGCGACGCCTGATAGGCGGCGCGCTGATCGTTCAGCCAATCATCGGGCCAGCCCAGCCCCTGCGCCACCGCCCATTGCAGGTTGGGCGGGGTGGTGAAGGTCAGGAACTGGTGCGCGCGGGCGAGCAGGGTGGCGATCGGCGGCGCGGCGCACATCCAGCCGACCTTCCAGCCGGTGACGGAAAAGATCTTGCCCGCCGACCCGATCTTGACCGTGCGCTCGCGCATGCCGGGAAAGCCGATCAGCGGGCGATGGGGCACGCCGTCATAGACGGTCTCCTCCCAGACTTCGTCGCACAGCGCGATCAGGTCATGGCTGACGCACAGGTCGGCCAGCAGCGCCAGTTCCGCCTCACGCAGCACGATGCCGGTCGGATTGACCGGATTGTTCATCAGCAGGATGCGGGTCCTGGGCGTGATCGCCGCTTCCAGCGCGTCGCGAGTGACGCGCCAGTCGGGCGGGGTCAGCTTCACCACCCTGGCCACGCCGCCGACCCGCTCGACCAGCGGCAGATAGGCGTCATAGAGCGGCGCCAGCATCAGCACCTCGTCCCCCGGCCGCACCAGCGCCAGCAGGCTGGCGGCAATCGCCTCGGTCGCGCCAGAGGTCACGATGATTTCCTGCGGGCTGAGGTCGAGGCCCTGGCGCCGGGCATAATGATCGGCCAGCGCCGCGCGCAGTTCGATCTGGCCCGGCATCGGCGGATATTGGCTGGAGCGGGTCAGCAGCGAATCCGCCGCCGCCTGCAGCACTTCCTGCGGTCCCGGCCCCTCGGGAAAGCCCTGGCCCAGATTGATCGCGCCGGTTTCGCGTGCGCGGGCCGACATATGCTCGAAAATGGTGGTCGGCATATCGCGATAGACGGGATGGCCAAGTCGGGTGTCGGGCAAGCGGGGCTCCATCGGATCGTCGGCGGTGCCAGCGGTCTAGGTCTTTCCATTGCCCTGCGCAAACCGGTCCGGCATCATGGCGCCTCCTCTTCACAGGGAGACAGACCCATGTGTTCGGACGTCGATGGCATGCATGACCAGCCGCACGGGACGCAGGAGGAGGATGGCGCCGCGCCCTCCCGCCGCGCTTTTCTGACCGCGATGACGATGGCGGGCGGGGTGGCCATGGCCGCCCTGCCGTCCGTGTCGGCGATGGCGGCGCCCCCCGCCGACGGACCGGATGCGTCGATGACGCCGGACGCTGCCCTGGCCGAGATCATGGCCGGCAACGCCCGCTTCGTCGCCGGCAAGCCGACCGCCCATCTGCAGGACCTGTCGATCATCAAGGCGCGCGCGGCCGAGGGGCAATGGCCCGTGGTCGGCGTCCTGTCCTGCGCCGACTCGCGCGTGCCGGTGGAGATGGTGTTCGACGAATATATCGGCCGGCTGTTCGTCACCCGCATCGCCGGCAACATCACCACGCCTGAAATCGTCGCCAGCCTGGAATATGGCGTGGCGGTGCTGGGGCTGAAGGCGCTGGTCGTCATGGGCCACAGCAATTGCGGCGCGGTGAAGGCGGCGATCGACAATCCCGAGGTGCCGGGCCAGATCAGCGCGCTCTTCCCCGCGATCCTGCCCGCCCTCTATCTCGCCCGCAGCAAGGATGCGGCCATCGTCACCCGCACCAATGCGCTGGTGCAGGCGGCGACTCTGGTCAACGCCTCACCGGTGATCGAGGAGAAGGTGAAGGCCGGCACGCTGAAGGTGGTCGCCGCCGTCTATGACGTGGCGACCGGCAAGGTCGACATGCTGCCGGTGCCGGCCGACATGCTGATGCGCGGCTGATCCGTCAGGGCCGGGTCGCGGCATTCCAGGCGGCGACCTTCGCCTTCGTCTCTGCCAGCAGCGCGTCGAGCCGGGCGCGGTCCTGCAACGTGCCGCGCAGGATCACCGCGTCGATCGCCTTTGTGGCGTGGATATCCTCCAGCGGATTGGCGGTCAGCAGGACCATATCCGCCTGCTTGCCCTCCGCCACCGCGCCATAGCGGTCGAGCAGGCCGAACCAGGCCGGGCCGGCGCGGGTGGCGCTGGCCAGCGCCTGGGCCGGGGTCAGGCCGCGATCGACATAGAGCGCCAATTCCTGATGCAAGGCGAAGCCGGGATAGTCGAAGCTGTTGAGGAAGCCCGCATCGGTGCCGGCCATGATGGTGACGCCGGCCTGCTGCAGCAGCGGCAGGATCGCGGCATTATGCTCGTAAATGGCGTGGCGCTGGGCGATCTGTTCGGGCGTCGCCTTGGCCGCGCGCTCGATCCGCCAGTCATAGGTCTTGCGCAGGCGCGGGCCGATATAGGCCAGTTCGGGATCGGCGCTGTGATCGTTCTGGTCGAGATAGGCGACGGTGCGCGAGATGCTGAGCGTGGGCGTCACGAACACGCCGCGCGCCGCCATGTCGCGATAGGCCGCCATGGCGGTGGCCTCATCGAAGCCGGCATCCAGCTGCGCGCTGGCCTGTGCCCGGTCGATCTTGCCGGCGGCGAAATCGGCGGTGATCCGCGCCTCATCCTTCACGCCCGCCTTGTGCGCATAGTCGATATGCTCGATCGAGCTGATCCCGGCGTCGATCGCATGGCCGACGGTCAGCGCCATCGGGATATGGCCCGACGCGCGCAGCCCGGCACCGCGCGCCTGACGCACGGCATAGAGGAACAGATCGGGCTTCAGGGTGCTGTCGGTGATCTTGACGAAATTGACGTTCAGTTCTTTCAGCTTAGCGATCGCCTGGTCGACATCGGCCTGCGACCCGGTTTCCAGCGTGCCCTTCCACACCGGCTTGATCCCCTCGATCTTGGGGCCGGAACTCAGCAGGGTCGGGCCGAACAGCCGCCCGTCGGCAATCTCGCCGCGCCAGCGCAGCACATCATAGGGCAGGTCGCCCGACGCATCGCGCACGGTGGTGATGCCATTGGCGATATAGAGCGGCAGCAGCGCCTTATTCTCTTCGATCAGATCCGGCCCGCCGCCGAAATGGACATGCATGTCCCACAGGCCGGGGATCAGGTAGCGGCCCTTCGCCTCGACATTCTTGCCCGCGCGCCAGGCGGCGGCGATCGCGGCGTCGTCGCCGACCGCGACGATCCGGTCGCCCTGGGTCGCGACGGCCTGGTCGGGGACCAGACGGCCATGCTCGACATCGATCAGCGTCGCATGGCGGATCAGCAGGTCGGCGTGGGCCGGCGCGGTCGTTGCCGTGGCAGGCAGCGGCAACAGGGCAGTGGCGGCCAGCAGCGCGGCGAGAAGCGTCTTCATGAAAATCCCCGGTTCTTGTGCGGCGCGCAGGATAGGCAGGGGCTGTATCATCGACAAACAACATATATGAATGGCAATCATTCATGATCCAAATGGAATGCCATGCTCGATCCGCGCCTGCTCCGTGCCTTTGTCGCGATCGCCGACAGCAGCAGCTTCACCATCGCGGCGCAGCGGCTGCACATGACCCAGTCGACCATCAGCCAGCAGCTCGGCCGGCTGGAACAGGCGGTGGGGCATATGCTGGTCGATCGGGCGGCGCGGCCGGTGCGGCCGACCGCGGCGGGCGAGCGGCTGCTGGGCCATGCAAGGCGCATCCTGTCGCTGCAGCAGGAGGCGGAAAGCCTGCTCGCCGATCCGGCCGGCAGCGCGTCGATCCGCATCGGCCTGCCCGACGACATCGCCAGTCGCGACATGATGCGGGTGTTCGCCCGCTTTTCCGAGCAATATCGGGCGGTGCGGCTGGACGTTACTACCGGGCTCAGCCGCGATCTCACGCGCCGATACCGCGCGGGCGAGTTTGACATCATCGCTGTCAAGGAACCGACGCCGAGCGCCGATTGTCGCGCCAGTTTTCCCGAACCGATCGGCTGGCATGAAAGCGCGGACCGGCAGGGCGACTGGCCCGATCCACTGCCGCTGGTCGCCTTTCCGGCAGGCGGCCTCTATCGCGACGCGATGTTCGACCGGATCGGGCGGGAAAGGCGGCGCTGCCATGTCGCCTTCACCGGCAGCGACCTCACCAGCGTACTGACCGCGGTGGAGGCCGGCATGGGCCTGTCGCTGGTGCCGATGCGCGCGGCGGCCGGCCGGGCGGTGCGACCCTATGCGCCGTTCGGGGCGGAGGCCGATATGCGCGTGTCGCTCTATGCCTGGGACGATGCCGGGCCGACCGCCGAACTGGTTGCGCAGATGGCGGCGGTGCTGGCGGAGCGGTAAGCGGCAAGGGCTGCGGCTGTTTGCGCGGCCGCAACTAGGTCTAAGTGGTGCTGCACCTTGCGGTGCCGAATAAACCGGATCGCCGTCCCCCGGACGGCGATTGAGTTCGATACCCACGGCCGCTCGCGCGGCCGAGTAAAGCCGGCGAATGTCCCCCGGACATTCGCTATTTCGGCTTTACTCCCACTCGATCGTGCCGGGGGGCTTCGAGGTGTAGTCGTAGACCACGCGGTTGATGCCCTTGACCTCGTTGATGATGCGGGTCGCGACGCGGCTCAGGAAAGCGGCGTCGAAGGGATAGATGTCAGCGGTCATGCCGTCGGTCGAGGTGACCGCGCGCACCGCACAGACGCTGTCATAGGTCCGGTAATCGCCCATCACGCCGACGGTGCGGACCGGCAGCAGCACGGCGAAGGCCTGCCAGATCGCGTCATAGAGGCCCGCATTGCGGATTTCCTCCAGATAGATGAAGTCCGCCTTGCGCAGGATGTCACAGCGTTCCTTGGTGACTTCGCCGGGGATGCGGATGGCAAGGCCCGGCCCAGGGAAGGGATGGCGGCCGACGAAGATGTCGGGCAGGCCCAGTTCCTTGCCCAGCACGCGCACTTCGTCCTTGAACAATTCACGTAGCGGCTCGACCAGCTTCATGTTCATGCGTTCGGGCAGGCCGCCGACATTATGGTGCGACTTGATCGTCACGGAAGGGCCGCCGGTGAAGCTGACCGATTCGATCACGTCGGGATAGAGGGTGCCCTGCGCCAGGAAGTCGGCACCGCCGATCTTGGCGGCTTCCTCCTCGAACACGGCGATGAATTCGCCGCCGATGAACTTGCGCTTCTTTTCCGGGTCGGTGAGGCCGGCGAGGCCGCCCAGGAAGCGTTCCTCGGCGTTCACATGAACGAGCTTGATGCCATAATGTTCGCGGAACAGGCTGACCACCTGCTCGGCTTCGCCCAGGCGCATCAGGCCATGGTCGACGAACACGCAGGTCAGCTGGTCGCCGATCGCTTCATGGATGAGGACGGCGGCCACCGCGCTGTCGACGCCGCCCGACAGGCCGCAGATGACCCGGCCATTGCCGACCTGCTCGCGAATCTCGGCGATCTTGACCTGGCGGAATTCGGCCATGGTCCAGTCGCCGGCGAGGCCGCAGACATGGCGGACGAAATTGGCGATCAGCTTGCCACCGTCGGGCGTATGCACGACTTCGGGGTGGAACTGCGTGCCGTAGAATTTCCGTTCCTCGTCGGCGATCACCGCGAAGGGGGCGCCGTCCGACACCGCCACGATCTTGAAGCCGGGCGCGAATTTCGTGACCTTGTCACCATGGCTCATCCACACCTGATGCCGTTCGCCGACTTCCCACAGTCCGTCGAACAGGGCGCAGGGTTCGGTCACGGTCAGGAAGGCGCGGCCAAATTCGCCGCCTTCGCCGGTCTCGTGGCCGGGGCGCACTTCGCCGCCCAGCTGATGGCTCATCACCTGCTGGCCGTAGCAGATGCCCAGGATCGGCACGCCGGCGTCGAACAGGGCCTGCGGCGCACGCGGGCTGCCTTCCTCCGGCACGCCGGCGGGCGAACCGGACAGGATGATGCCCTTGGGCTTCATGCGGTCGAACGCGGCCTGGGCCTGGGTGAAGGGGGCGATCTCGGAATAGACGCCGGCTTCGCGCACGCGCCGGGCGATGAGCTGCGTCACCTGGCTGCCGAAGTCCACGATAAGGATGGAATCCTGAAGGGGCAGCGTCATCGAATCGCCTTTATATCGAGCGTGGGAAGGGATTCGCGCCCGGTTAGTCGCACCGCCCCGATATGTCCAGTTTTCCCGGTTCAGAGCATCATCCGATTAGGGTAAATCGGATGATGCTCTGATTTTCTTTTGTTTGCCGCATTCTGCGAGTCGTCGGCTGTTCCAGCCGACTTCAGAATGCTCTAGGCCGGCGCAGGACCATCCTGTTTGCGTCCTGCCGCGTGGCCGAGCAAGGCGGCGCCGGCCAGCACCAGCGCCGCGATCAGGAAGGCGCTGCCGATGAAGGGCAGGATCGGGCGGGTGCCGACCGAGGCGGAATAGACCGCGCCGAAGAATAGCGGGGAGACAATGCCGGCGATCGCGCCGACACTGTTGTTGGCGCCCTGCAACTGGCCCTGTTCGCTTTCGGAGACGCGCTGCGTCATCAGCGACTGGATGGTCGGCATGGCGAGGCCCCAGAGCGCGTTGGGGAACATGGCGGCGACGAACAGCCAGCCTGTCGGCGCCAGGCCCATGGCGGCGATGCCGACCGCGCCGAAGCCAAGGCCCACGACCATCGTCGTGCGATCGCCCAGTCGCTTCACCACCGGGCCGACCAGCAGGCCCTGCACCGCCATGTCGAGCAGGCCGACCATCGCCAGTAGGGTGCCGACCTGCCAGGCGCCCCAGCCATAGCGGTCGCCGGCATAGAGGACGAACACGGCCGAGAAGAGATGATGAGCGAAATAGAGGAGGAAATTGACGATCGCGAGGCTCGACAATTCGGGGTGCGAGCGCAGCAATTGCAGCGCGCCGAAAGGATTGGCGCGGCGCCAGCTGAACGCCATGCGCTTTTCCGGGGCGAGCGATTCCGGCAGAACGACGAGGCCATAGAGGAAGGCGAGGCCGGATAGGCCCGCCGCAGCCCAGAAGGGGGCGCGGTGCGAGATCTCGCCCAGCACCCCGCCCAGCAGCGGCCCGGCGACGAAGCCCGCGCTGAACGCCGCGCCGATCAGGCCATAGCCGCGCGCCCGGCCCTCTGGCGGGGTGATGTCGGCCATATAGGCGAAGGTGGAGGTGAAGCTGGACGAGGTGATGCCGGCAAGGATCCGGCCCAGCGCCAGCCACCAGAGATTGGGCGCCAGCGCCATCAGCACATAGTCGAGCGCCAGCCCCGCGACCGAGATCAGGATCACCGGCCGGCGCCCGAAGCGATCGGACAGCGAGCCGATCACCGGCGAGCAGAGAAACTGCATCGCTGCCCAGAGCGCGACGAACAGGCCATTCCACAGGCCCGCGCTGGTGCTGGAGCCGGACAATGTCTCGATCAGCTGCGGCAGCACCGGAATGACGATGCCCATTGACATGACGTCGAGCAGCGCCGTCACCAGGATGAAGGCGATGGCGGCGGTGCGGCGCGGATGGGCGGGGGCAGTCATGGCGCAGGCGCTATCCTGCCGGGACGGCGATGCCAAGCGCGATGGCGCGATGTTCAGGCATGGGGCGCCGTTTCAGCATGTCTGACGCCCCCAAAAAAAGGGCCGCCCCGGCGGGACGGCCCCAGCTCATGCTATGGGATGCATGAAGGGATCAGCGCTGCTCGCGATCCTGATTGTCGCGGCGTTCCTGCTGGCCGCCGCCTTGCTGGCGACGCTGTTCATCCTGTTGGTTCTGCTGGTCGGGCTTGCCGGGCTGACCGCCCTGCTGACCGGGATTCTGGTTCTGGTTTGCCATCTCACACTCTCCTAACGGGCATCGTAACCCGCCTGCGCTCAACTTGGGCCGGCGCAGCGATGTTCCGAAAAATCATGCTGATCGAAATCAAGTCCGCCACAAGTTGCGGACAAGCTGCCATATTTCCTGCCTCTCGCCCAAAATCGG
Source organism: Sphingobium sp. L-44 (assembly GCF_056859495.1). Lineage (NCBI taxonomy): Bacteria > Pseudomonadati > Pseudomonadota > Alphaproteobacteria > Sphingomonadales > Sphingobiaceae > Sphingobium > Sphingobium sp. L-44. Next base: position 99,924 of record NZ_JBSXOQ010000083.1, read on the forward strand.
ATCGGAACGCTGATGCGACGATGGCGTCATGAGACTGTCCTGTCGGCTTGCGCGACCGTGGGCTTGGGCTAGTCTGCGCCCGTCCACAGCAGGAGAGCGCCGATGACCACCGATCGCGATGATGTGCCGTCCCCCGTCGAGCGGCTGGCGGAGGATCGCAACTGGATCGCCTCGACCGGTCTCAGCCGGCGTCACATCCTGGCCGGGGGCGCCTTTGCCGCCGGTTTTGCCGCCGCCTGCCAGCCGGTCGCGGCCAGCACCATCCAGACCCCGGCCGACGGGCTGGTGGAGGAAGCCGTCTCGATCCCGACCAGCGACGCTTTCGCCATGCCCGGCTTCGTCGCCCGGCCGGCGGGCAAGAAGAAGGCGCCGGTGATCGTCGTCGTGCATGAGATTTTCGGCGTCCATGAATGGGTGCGCGACATGTGCCGGCGTTTCGCGAAAGCGGGCTATCACGCCGTCGCGCCGGATCTGTTCGCCCGCCATGGCGATGCCACCAAGGTCAGCGACTTCAAGCAGTTGGTGGCGGAGATCGTGAGCAAGGCGCCCGATGCGCAGGTCCTGTCCGACATCGATGCCACCTATGCCTTTGCCGGCGCCCATGGCGGCGATGCGGCGCGGCGCGGCATTACCGGCTTCTGCTGGGGTGGCCGGGTGGTCTGGCTCTATGCCGCGCATAGCGCCGCGCTCGACGCCGGCGTCGCCTTCTATGGCCGGCTTGTGACCCAGAAGAACGACCTCCAGACCCTGTCTGTGATCGAGGAGGTGGGGCAGCTCAAGGCGCCGGTGCTCGGCCAATATGGCGAACTCGACAAGGGCATACCCCAGGCCGATGTCGAGGCGATGCGCGCCGCGCTCAAGGCGGCGGGCAAGTCGCCACCCGATGCGATCACCGTCCATGTCGGCGCCGACCATGGTTTCATGGCCGATTATCGGCCCAGCTATAATGCGGCGGCGGCGAAGGCCGCGTGGACCGAAACGATCGGCTGGTTCGGCAAATATGTGAAGGGGTGACCGGCACCCCTTCGCCGTTGCGCCTTATTTCTGCTTCATCGCCTCGACCGCAGCCAGCGTGCTCTTCACATGGCCGGCATAGCTCATCTCGCTATGGACGAACGCGATGCGGCCGCTGGGCGCGATCACATAGGAGGTGCGGTCGGTCATGCCCGGCCGCATCTTGAGCGCGACATCATAGCCCGACACGATGTTCGGCCCGGCCGAGGCGACCGCGAACTTGCCGGCGCATTCCTTGGTGGAGAAGGCGACCAGATCATCGACCGGATCGGCCGACATGCCGATCACGGTGGCGCCCGCCGCCTTGAACTTGTCGATATTCTCCGCGAACTCGCGCGCCTCGGCCGAACAGCCCGGCGTGAAGGCCTTGGGGAAGAAATAGAGGACCACCGGCCCGCGCTTCAACTGGTGCGACAGGGTGACGGTGAAGGTCTTGCCGGCCAGCGCGCCGCGCGTGGTGAATTCCGGCGCCTTGGCGCCGACCGCCAGTGCCGCCATGCTGCCCTGCGTGCCTAGGGCTGCGGCCGCCAGGGCCAGGATGATCTTCGCGCTCTTCATAATCTAGCTCCCATGGGTCGGTCAGGCGGCGGGGGTGGGCGGTTCCCACAATTCGATGGCATTGCCCTCGGGATCATGGATGCGGGCAAAGCGCCCGACATCGGGATGATCCCATTCGGGCTTGGTGATGGCCTCAACGTCCGCCGCGCGCAAGTCCGCCAGCAGCCCGTCGAGATCGGACACGCGCAGATTGATCATGAAGCTCTTGTCGGCGGCGAAATAGTCGCTGTCCTGCTTGAACGGCGAAAAGACCATCGGCCCGCCCAGCGTCTGCCAGACATATTCGTTGACCGCCGGAATGTCGGGATCGGCGCTGCATCCGCCGCCGACGCCAAGATGGGTGCGATACCAGGCGGACAGCGCCTGCGGATCACGCGCGCGAAAGAAAAGTCCGCCCATTCCCAGGACCGGCATGGCATCCCTCCTCGATTGTCTCTGTGGTGATAGCATGGCCGCGATGGCCGGTCACGCGAGGGTTGGGGGAACCCGATGCTGCCCTGCCGGGTTGGCATCGCATGCGTAACCATTTCCTCCTCGCCCTTCCGCTGCTGCTGCTCGCCGGTTGCGGCAGCAAGGAACAGAATCAGTCCGGCATGGTCACCAACATCCTGGACCAGGCCTTGCCCAGCACGCGCGATGTCCCGCCCGGCGCCAATGCCATCACCCCGGTCGAGCCTGCGCCCGACCTGCCGGTGGCCAAGGGGGAGGCGCTCCACGCCAACGCGATCCCGATCGCGCTGCAGGGGCGCTGGACCGGCACCAATGAGCGCTGCGGTGACCGGGCGGCGGCCCAGGCGCTGGAACTGACGGCGGCCAGCCTGATCTTCCACGAGAGCGTTGGCACGGTGCAGCGCGTCACGCGCGAGGCGGAGGGGCGGCTGGCGGTCGTCGCCAGTTTCACGGGTGAGGGCGAAAGCTGGACCCGGACCCTGATGCTGCGTCCCTCGACCGATGGGCAGCAGCTTACCATCACCAATGACGGCAGGGCGATCGTGCGCAAGCGCTGCACCCCGGCCGCCTGAACCGCTTCCCCCGGCGCGCAGTCCTCGCTACAGCGGCGCGATGATCGGCCGCCTCACCCTGAGTGATTTCCGCAACCATGCGGACGCGCTGATCGTGCCCGACCAGCCATTCGTCCTGCTGACCGGCGATAATGGCGCGGGCAAGACCAATATATTGGAAGCGGTATCGATGCTGGCGCCCGGCCGGGGGCTGCGCGGCGCGGCGCTGCGGGCGATGGCGCGGCAGGATGGCGGCGGCAGCTTCGGCATCGCGGCGGAGGTGGATGGCGTGGTGCTGGGCACCGGCGTCAGCGTGGATGCGCCTGACCGGCGGCAGGTGCGGATCGGCGGGGTCGCCTCCTCTGCCAACGCGCTCGCCGATCATCTCTCGATCGTCTGGTTGACGCCGGCGATGGACCGGCTGTTCCTCGACAGCCCCGGCGGTCGCCGGCGTTTCCTCGATCGTCTCACCCTGGCGCTCCATCCCGGCCATGCCGCGCACAGCGCCCGTTATGAAGCGGCGATGCGGGCGCGCAACCGGCTGCTGACCGATCTGCGCCGGGCGGACCCGGCATGGATCGGCGCGCTGGAGGCGCAGATGGACGAGCATGGCACGGCGCTCGCCGCTGCCCGCGCCGACCTGGTCGCGCGCCTCAACCGGCAATTGGTCGATCAGCCCGACGAGCCCTTCGCCCGGCCGCTCATTCGAATCGCGCAGGAGGACGGTGCCAGCGACGAGCCGCTCGCCCAGCGGCTTGCCCGCGAGCGGCGACGCGATGCCGCGGCCGGCCGCACCCTGTCGGGGCCGCATCGTCAGGATCTGGATGTCATCCACATCGCCAAGAATCAGGCGGCGGCGCTCTGTTCGACCGGCGAGCAGAAGGCGCTCCTGCTTTCGATCCTGCTGGCGCATGCGGCTCTGGTGTCGGCTGATCGCGGCCAGCCGCCGGTGCTTCTGCTCGACGAAGTGGCGGCGCATCTCGACCCGTCGCGACGAGCTGCGCTGTTCGACCGATTGCGCGAAACCGGCGGCCAGGTCTGGATGACTGGCACGGAAGATAGTCTTTTCAACGAGTTGAACGGTGCAACCCGGCTTCATGTAACGGCCGGGCATGTTTTTCGTTCCGCAGCATGACGCATCGCAGCAACGACTCATCGCTCGGCGGTTTTCAAGACGAACGGCGTCTGCCCTAAGGAGGTCATCGGGGATTATACCTACCTACAAGTCGGGGGTCGCAAGGAATGATCGGTGGTTTTCGCGCGCTGTTCGCAGCCGCCATGCTTGCGCTCGGTGCCTTCTCTGCCGTTCCCGCCACCGCCGGTGTCCTGCAATGCGCGCCCTTCGCCCGCGAAGTCTCCGGCATCGAAATTTTCGGCAATGCCAACACCTGGTGGAACCAGGCCGCCGGTCGCTACGACCGTGGCCATGAGCCCCGCGTCGGCGCCGTCCTCTCTTTCGCTTCCAGCCGCGCCATGCCGGTCGGCCATGTCGCCATGGTCAGCAAGATCGTCAATGATCGCGAAGTGCTGCTGACCCACGCCAACTGGTCCTATCGTGGCGGTGTCGAGCGCAATGTCCGCGCCATCGACGTGTCGCCCAACAATGACTGGACCGACGTACGCGTATGGTATGGCCCGATCGGCGACGTTGGCCTGCGTTCGAACCCGACCAACGGCTTCATCTATGCCGACAAGCCGGAAATCGATCAGCCGGTCCAGATCGCCCTGGCCGATCGCGCCACCGCCGGCAGCGACAGCGCCAAGGGTGCTTTCTGAGCCGTTAACCCAATCCTTACGGATGGGGCTCTAGGGTCGATCGCGGTGGGGCGATACTCGACGCTTAGAGGTCGCATTAAATGTTTCGATATGTCCGCTGGATGGCTTTGCTGTCCGGCCTGACGGCGGCGCCCGTGCTGGGCGCCACGGCGCTGCAGTGCGTTCCTTATGCGCGCATCGTGTCGGGCGTGGAAATCTATGGTGATGCGCTGACCTGGTGGGACCAGGCACAGGATCATTACAAGCGCGGCAGCATCCCCAAAAAGGGGGCGGTGCTCGCCTTCCGGCCCGTCGGGCCGATGACCCTGGGCCATGTCGCCGTGGTCAGCCGGATATTGGATGATCGCCGCGTGCTGATCCGCCATGCCAACTGGTCGTCGCCTGGCGCGATCGAGGAGGATGTGCTGGCGATCGACGTGTCGGATGCGGGCGACTGGAGCCAGGTGCGCGTCTGGCACAGCCCGACCGGCCAGATGGGCGCCCGCATCAACCCGACCTTCGGCTTCATCTATCCGGCCAAGGCGAAACTGCATCCCTTCACGCCCGATCCGGCGCTGGGCAGCAGCCTTCGCTATGCCAGTGCCGCGGCCGACACAGGCGATGGTGAGGACGGTGCGGAGCTTGCGCCGCTGCCCAGGGCGGCGACACGGATGGCGTCGGTTCAGACGCATGCGATGGTGGCGGCGGTTTCGCCCAAGCCTGCTGCGCCCCGGCGCAAGGCGGCGCCCCGTATCGAGGCGGACCCGTTCATCATCGAATATGCGGACAACAGCCCGTCGGATCGCTCGCTGGGCGACGTCATCGCCGACGTGAAGCGCGAATCCCTGATGAACTGACCGGCCCCCGCGATCGAGCGGGGACCGGCCTTATCTGCTTATTCGGCGTCGGCGGCCTTGTCGCCCTCGGCGCCTTCGGCCGGATTTTCGAACCAGGCCTCGACCTCACCCGACAGCTTGATGGTCAGCGGGTTGCCGTGACGATCGCGGGTCTTGCCGGCGGCAACGCGAATCCAGCCCTCGGAAATCGAATATTCTTCCACATCCTTGCGCTCGCGGCCCTTGAAACGGATGCCGATGCCGCGCTGCAGCACCTCCATGTCGAAATGGGGGCTGCGCGGGTTGGTGGACAGATGGTCGGGGGGCGTGTCGCTCATGATCTCAATTTCCCTGAAAATGCTGCGCAGCGCCTACTCTTTCCTGCCCGCAGGCGTCAACCGCCGCGCCCGTCATCGACATCGCAGAAGATGCGGCGGATGACGCCATCGTCCAGCCAGTTGGCGAAACGTTCCTGCGCGTCGGTCAGCCCGGCAAAGGGATAGGCCACCGGCTGGTCGCCAACGGCGCGGCTGGCGGCGGTCAGGCGCATCATCGCGTCGGGCGCGACGGTCAGGATGCGGCCGCGTCGGTCGGTCGATGCGCTGTTGATGCCGACGACCCGGCCATCGGTGGAGAAGACCGGGCCGCCGCTGATCCCCGACAGGGTGCCATCGCCCTCGGGCAGGCGGCCGCGCTCCGCCCAGACCAGCACCGGCTGGTCGATGCCGCTGCTGCCGCGCCGGGCTTCGGCCCGGCCGATCAGTTCGGACAGGACCAATGTCGGTTCGCCGGCGGGGAAGCCCATATGATAGCCGGTGGAGCCGGGCGAGGGCGCGCCGCTGCGCAGTGGCAGGGCGGTGGGGCTGCGGGGGCCGCGCGGGATGATCGCGGCATCCGATTCCCGGCTTTCGATGACGCGCGGCACTTCCAGCGCGCGGCCGCGCTGTTCCAGCCCGACGCGCGAACAGCCATGGGTGACATGTTCGGCGGTCATCCACACGCCGCTGCGATCGACGGCAAAGGCCGTGCCCATGGCGTCCGCCGGGCCGCCGGGCCGATCCTCGATAATATATTGTTCCTCGCCCCCGCGTGGTAGCGGGCGGCGGGGCGACCGGGGATCATATTGTTCGACCTGCAAGGATGGTGCCTGCATCTCGCCCAGCCAGGCGAGCAGCAGGATCAGGCCCAGCAGCCAGGGCAGGCAGCCACAGCCCCCACGCCCCATCGCGTCAGCCCGCCACGGCCGCAGCCGTCAGGCAGGCGACCGCGGCCTTCATCATCGCCAGGAAGATCGCGGCGGAGCGCTCATTCGCCTCGATCCGGCCCGACAGCGATCCCAGCAACAGGTCGACCAGGCGAAAGGCGATGAGTTGCAGCACCAGCGTGACGCTGCCCCAGATGACGACGTCCCAGACATTGACCGATCCGGCGAGGCAGAAGGCGAGTGGCACGGCGAGGCCGACGGATGCGCCGCCCAGCGAAATGGCGGCCGCCTCATTGCCGGCTCGGATCAGCTTGAACTCGTCGTGCGGGGTTATCCACATATAGACCGCCATGGCGGCCGCCCAGACCAGGGTGGCGCAGGCGAGGTGGAGAAGCAGGATCGGGAGGCCCGACAACAGGCTCTGGATGACGGGTGTAGGATCGCTCATGGGCACAGAAATGCCGCAACCCGCCCTCGGGTTCAATCGGGGCGGGCCGCGATATGGATTTGGTCAGGCGGGATCAGCGACAGATGCGGACCCGGACCCGACGGTCGCGATAGGAATTATAGCGCCATTCGTCCCAGCAGCGCTGGCGATAGGCGGAGCGATGATAGCCGCGTCGTCCGTCATAGTAGCGGCGGTCGCCGCGCCAGCGACGGCGGTCGTCCCAGCGGCGATTGTCCCAATGGCGCCGGCCATCCCAGCGGCCGTCACGATCGCCGCGCCAGCCGTCGCTGCGATAATGCTGCGCCTGGGCAGGCGCGCTCGTGGCGGCGATGCCGGCCATGGCCAGGCCCAGCATCGCGGCGCTTTTCCATAGGAATTTCATCTTGCTTCTCCTCTGTCCGGCCCGGCTGCCGGGGCAGCGCGGGGACGTGGGGAGGAGAATGGGGGCCGGTCACTGAACCGTCCGGGAACGGGGCTGACAGGCTTTGTTCAGCCCGCCCGGACGGTCGCAATTCTGCCTCGCATCATCGGTGCGCGATGGTGTTTCAGCGCCCGCGCAGCGCGGTCTCTGCCTCGATCATGTAGTCGCGGGTGATAGGTAGCGCGCGGCGGTCGCGCACATATTGGACCTGGAAATTGACCATCGACCCATGTTCGAACACGGTCGCCGCGCCCGCCAGATAGAAGGTCCACAGGCGGAAGAAGCGCTCGTCATAGAGGGCGACGATATCCGCCTTGTGCGCCATGGTCCGTTTGTACCAGTCGCGGATGGTCAGGCCATAATGGATGCGCAGCACCTCCACGTCGGTGATCATCAGCCGCGTGCCTTCGCTGCCTGCCACCATTTCCGACAAAGCGGGGATATAGCCGCCGGGGAAGATATATTTGGTGGTGAAGGTGTCGGTGATGCCGGGGCCATCGACCCGGCCGATCGTGTGGATCAGCATCACGCCGTCGGGCGTCAGCAGGTCGCGGCACTTGTTGTAGAAGACGCGATAGTCGGCGGTGCCGACATGTTCGAACATGCCGACCGACACGATCCGGTCGAACGGCCCTTCAATGTCGCGATAGTCGATCAGCTCGAACCGGACATGGTCGGCCACGCCGGCGTCAATCGCCCGCTGGCGCGCAACCTTCAACTGCTCTTCCGACAGGGTGATGCCGGTGACGTCGACACCGAAATGCTTGTGCAGATACAGCGCCATGCCGCCCCAGCCGCAGCCGATGTCCAGCACCTTCATACCCGGCTTCAGGTAGAGCTTGGCGGCGATATGCGCCTTCTTGTCTTCCTGCGCCTGCTCCAGGCTGATCCCGGCCTCATTCTCCGCATCGGGGAAATAGGCGCAGCTATATTGCCGGTCACGGTCGAGGAAGAGGGCGTAGAGCGCGCCCGACAGGTCATAATGATGGGCGACATTGGCCTTGGACCGACTGCGATGATTGGCCTTCCACAGCTTGCGGCGCACCGTCTTCAGCGCGCGCTGCACCGGCCCCTTGGCGTCGATCGACTTGCCATTTTCCCAGGCGTTGTTCTGGCGGATCATGGACACGAATTCCATGATGCCGCCGCCTTCGATCGCCACCCGGCCATCGATATAGGCCTCGGCCATGCCCAGGCGCGGATCCTTGACGATGTCGAGGGGCACGCGCTTGTCGAGGAAGCGCAGCGCCAGCGGGGGCAGGTCGGGATCGGGCGAACCGACGGTAACGCTACGGCCATCGGCATAGAAAACGGTCAACTGACCCTTGGTGACAAGACGTCTCAGAACGCGGTCGAAAATCTTCATGGAGCAGGCTGGTCCTTCTCGTTACGCGGCCGTCAAATACCTGCATACCAATCATAATTGGCGCGGTCTTCCCAAAAACCGCCCTTGCCCCGACCGATGGACAATAGGCTCTCGACCGCCTCGATCCGCATCAGATATTTGGCCTGCTTATAGCCCAGTTGCCGCTCCACCCGCAGTCGCAATGGCGCGCCATTGGCGACGCTGAGCGGCCGGTCGTTGAGCGCGAAGGCCAGGATGGTCTGGGGATGGAAGGCATCGATCAGGTCGATGCTCTCATAATAAGCGGTGCCGCCGCCCATGTCGTCGGCGCAGTGGAAGACGATATAGCGGGCGCGGTCGCGCAGGCCCGCGCCGTCGAGCAGCAGCTTCAACGGCACGCCGCGCCATTTGCCGATCGCGCTCCACCCCTCGACACAGTCATGGCGGGTGATCTGTTCGCGATGGGGCAGGGCGTGCAATTGCGACAGCGAAAGCGACAGGGGCCGGGCGACCAGTCCGTCGACGCGCAACCGCCAGTCGGCAAAGCCGCTGCGCCACAGCGCCTTGTAGGCCGGGGTGTTGGGATTGGCGGTGCCGTTCGCGCGGAAGAAGGGCGAAATCTGCTCGGGCCGGAATTCCTGCGCCAGTGCGTCGCGCGCCATGATCTTGCGCTGCGCCCATTGATGGAAATTGTCGGCGGAAAAGAGGATGTCGCGGGCCAGCGGCTGGCGCGCGATCCGGTCGCATCCCGCCAGCGTCGCGGTCGCGCCCAGCAGCAGGGTGCGGCGGGTCAGGATCATGGCCGGTCCTTAGGCAGGCGAGAGCGGCCGGTGATCATCGATCCTATCTCGTTCACCGGGCCGGCCAGCAGCACCATCAGCATATGGACCAGGAAGAAGGCGACCAGCGCGAAAGCGGTCAGGAAATGGATCGACCGCGCCGACTGGCGCCCGCCGAACAGGTCGACCAGCCAGGGCCAGGCGGCGTTCATGCCGGGCGACATGGTAAGGCCGGTCAGGATCAGCAGCGGCAGGGCGATGAAGAGGACGGCGATATAGCTCGCCTTCTGCAGCACGTTATAGCGCAGCGCCGCGGCGCCGGTGGGGAAGCGCAGCCGGGCATGGTCCCTTATGTCCTGCCAGACATGGCGCGGCGCCAGTTCGCCCCGACGAAAGGCCAGGTCGCGGGCGATATGGCCGCCGGCCAGACTCCAGATCATGTAGAAAAGCAGCGCGAAGGCGAAGATCGGCGCGGCGGTCAGGTGCCAGTGGCGCGACAGCGCCAGATTATAGAGGGCGGGCAGGGTGATCCAGCCGGGGAACCGGTCCAGCTCCAGCCAGGCATGGTCGAAATTGGCGCCATATTGCCCCCAATAGAGGCGGGGATGGGCGTTGAAGATGCCAAGGCCGGAGGTGAAGAGGATATAGAGCAGCAGCGCGTTCAGCCAGTGCCACAGCCGGGTGGCCAGGCGGTGGCGGCGGACCATGTCCCCTGGGGCGTAAGGCGGCTCCATGGGCATGACCCTATTGTCTTTCGTCGAAATATCCAGCCGCATCGCGGTCGTTCGCATGGCCAGGCCTGTCGTTGGTCGAATGGCCATGGTGCGCGCCGTGCGATTGCGATCAACGGCTGGCCCTGCAAGGGACTGATGAAGTCGACTTCAAAGAATTTTCGTACAGAAATTTGAATTGATAAAATTCCTCCACGAAACGGGAGTATAAACAAGGTCGCCTGTCACGATTTTCGGCGCTTCGACGCAGATATTGGATGGGTAATATGAAGAGTATCACGTTTTTTATCGCTTCGGCTGTTCTATGTTTTGTTTCTGCGCCTGCCTTTGCGCAGGATTATGCCCCTTTCACGGGTGCCCATGCCGAAATCATCACCGGCTATGATGTGGTCGATGCCAAGGGCGTCAAATCGGCCGACGGCCTGCTCTATGGCCTCAATGCCGGCTATGACTTTGCCCTGGGCGGCCTGATCCTGGGCATCGAGGGCGAGATTTCCGATTCCACCACCCGCCTGCATGTCGCCGGCGGCAAGAGCGAGACCGACCGCGATCTTTATGTCGGCGGGCGGATCGGCGTGCCGCTCGGCAGCAAAGCGCTCGCCTATGTGAAGGCAGGCTACAGCAATGCGCGGATGGAATATGAAGCCAGTGACGGCGAAGGCGGCCTGATCCGCGGTGGCGACAATGGCGACGGGCTGCGGTTGGGCGCGGGTCTGGAATATCGGATCGCCGAAAAGCTCTTCCTCAAGGGGGAATATCGCTATTCCGATTATGAGGCAGGCGTGTCGCGCCACCAGTTGGTGACGGGCATCGGCCTGCGCTTCTGATCGCCCGGAAACCGGGGCTTTCGCGAAGGGGGCGGCGGTCGGGCCGTCCCCTTTTTGCGGCCGGTCGTGCTGCAGACGCGTTGTCACACTTTTGCAACACAAGCCCTGAAATTGATTGAAATAAAGGCCTTGCCCCTTTGCAAGTGAGTTTGGCGATCCTAGATGGCCACTGCGCTCTCATGATGCAGAGGGGGCAGTTCCTCTCCGAAGTGTCGGAGAAGAATAAGCAGGAGGAAGTGTGACTCTATTTCATATTTTCCTAGCATCAAACCTGAACGCTAGATGAACAATTAAGTCGTAGCGTCATAATAAATATCGAGGACTTTATGAAGACTGTGATTTTCGCAGCGATTGCTGCTGCCGCCGCTGTTTCGGCCCCCGCTTTCGCTCAGGATGCTGCGCCGTTCACCGGTCCGCGCGCTGGCGTCACCATGGGCTTTGACAAGGCGCAGGGCGAAGACGGTTTCAGCTACGGCGTGACCGCCGGCTACGACCTCGCCGTTGCCAACCGCGTGACCTTCGGTCCGGAAGTGTCGTTCGGTGACTCGACCGTCGACGGCCAGGGCTTCGACGCCAGCCGCGACCTCGCCGCTTCGGTCCGTCTCGGCTATGTCGTGACCCCGCAGATCCTGGCGTTCGGCAAGGTCGGCTACGCTTCGAGCCGCATCGAAGCCGCTGGCGCCCACACCTCGCTGGAAGGCGTGCGTTACGGCGGTGGTCTGGAATATTCGGTGACCCCGAACACCTACATCTCGGCCGAATATCAGCGCACCGAGTATGAAGACAATTTCGGTGGCCGTGACGCTGGCGTCGTCGGCATCGGCTTCCGTTTCTGATCCCTCTCGATCGGAATATGGGGAAGGGCGGTCCGTTCGGGCCGCCCTTTTTTTATGTCGGCAGCGGCGTCCGATCGGGCGCGACCCAGGCCCGGCGCGCGGCCGGGCTCATCAGCGTCTCGCGCGTCCAGTAGGCGAAGGGCCAGTCCTTGTCGCCCAGCGGCGACGCCATCAGCGCCGCATAGGCTGCGGCCGGCGTCACATCGGCGGGCAGGCCGGCCAGCAACTGCCGGGCCATGTGCAGCGAGGCCTGGGTGATGGTCTCATGATAGCCGCTCGTGTCGCTGTTCACCCCGCCGACGCTTTCATTGTAGCGGCGGATCATGCCGGGCATGTCAATTTCGGCGTCAACATCGGGCCGGCGCAGGATCAGCCACAGCGCGGTGGCGAAATGGGCGCCATGGGTCCAGCGCGCCTTGGGCAGGGTGCAATCGCAAAAGCCGGTGCCCAGTGCTTCGATCTCGTCATCGGTCATCCTCATTCCCCCAAAAGAAAAGCCCCGCCGGTATGGGCGGGGCTTGTCGTCGCGCGGCATGCGCGCAGCCAGTCGTCCCCGGATTATCCGAGTGCGGCTTGCTTCTCTTCGGCCAGGCGCTTGAGTTCCGCCTTGCTCTTCTTCTCGCTCGCCGACTTGAGCTGGCCACAGGCGGCCATGATGTCGCGACCGCGCGGCGTGCGCACCGGCGCGGAAATGCCGCCTTCGAACACGATCGTGCTGAACGCGCGGATTCGTTCGGGACTCGAACATTCATAGTCGGTGCCCGGCCAGGGGTTGAACGGGATCAGGTTGACCTTGGCCGGCAGCTTGTACTTGCGGATCAGGCGGACCAGCTCATGCGCGTCGGCATCGCTGTCATTCTTGTCCTTGATCATCACATATTCGAACGTGATGCGCCGGGCATTGTTCGCCTTGGGATAATCGGCACAGGCCTGGAGCAGTTCCTCGATGCCATATTTGCGGTTGAGCGGCACCAACTCGTCGCGCACTTCCTTGGTCACGGCATGGAGCGAGACCGCCAGGTTGACGCCAATCTCTTCCGCCGCGCGCGCCATCATCGGCACGACGCCGCTGGTCGACAGGGTGATGCGCCGCTTCGACAGGGCCAGGCCATCGCCGTCCATCACCAGCTTGAGCGCGTCGCGGACATGATCGAAATTATAGAGCGGTTCGCCCATGCCCATCATCACGATGTTGGTGAGCATGCGGCCGTCCGCCGTATATTGCGAATCCTCGTCCGTCTCGTCGTCATTGGCGCTGGCCATGCTGCCCTTGGGCCATTCGCCCAGCGCGTCGCGTGCCAGCATGACCTGGCCCACGATCTCGCCCGGCGTCAGGTTGCGCACCAGTCGCATCGTGCCGGTGTGGCAGAAGCTGCAATTGAGCGTGCAGCCGACCTGGCTCGACACGCACAAGGTGCCGCGATCCGCATCGGGGATGAAGACCATTTCATAATCCTGGCCATCGTCCGAACGGAGCAGCCATTTGCGGGTGCCGTCGTTCGACACCTGCGCCTCCACCACCTGCGGCCGGCCGACGATGAAGCGTTCCGCCATCCACAGCCGCATCGGCTTGGCCAGGTCGGTCATCTTCTCGAAATCGGTTTCGCCGCGATGATAGAGCCAATGAAACAGCTGCTTGGACCGCAGCTTGGCGGCCTTTTGGTCGAGTCCTGCTTCTTCCAGCACGCCCTTCATCTGGGCGCGGGTCAGGCCCAGCATGTCGACGCGTCCGTCCTCACGGGGCGTCACCGCGCGGGGCACGGGCACAGGGTCGATAAGGCCGGGAATCGGCATGATGGGATTGGCGGCGGAATGCATGGCCGCGCACATAGTCGATTTTGCCGGATTTTTAAAGTGGCGTTGCGATCAGCGTAAACGGGCGCACCCCAGCGCTGCCGCGTCGATCGCCGTGGCCGCGCCGCGCAGCGCATAGCTGTCGGCAAAGGCGCCGCCCTTGGCCGATGTCGACTGCACGCTCATGCTGCTGGCGGAGCGCATCGCGGCGATGATCGCGGCATCGTCCTGCGGATTGGCGGCCCAGGCGTCGGCCTGGCCGGCGACCAGTGCGAAACGGCGGTCGCCGACGCTGAGCGAGACCCGCGCATTGGCAGCACGCGGGCGGCTGAGGCGGAAATGGACCTGGCCGCGGACATGCTGGCGCGGCCAGGTGCCGACGGCGGCAAAACCCTTGGGCGCATCGCCCGCGCGGCGCGGCACCGGCATGGCGATGGCGTAGCAGCGCGGGCCGTTCTGGCCGGCGCCGGGATCGCGAAACGCGCCCCAGCTTTCGAAAATGCCGAGCGAATCGCGCGCCATGGCCGGACTGGCGAGGATGACGAGCGGGATCAGCAGGGCGGGCAGGCGGCGCATGGTCCGGGCAAAGCGCAAGCCATCGCCATTTGCAAGCCCGGCTTCGTTTCGAAAGCGCGTCGAGGTGCTTGCCGCCGCCGACATAGCGGTTATGAAGGACCATCCATCATTGCCGCCGGGATTCGACCGAATCCTCGCCATCGACGCAAAAAGAACGGACAGAACAGGGACATGAAGGCCACCATCGAACGCGCAACGCTCCTCAAGAGCCTCAGCCACGTCCAGTCGGTGGTCGAGCGGCGCAACACGATTCCGATCCTGTCCAACGTGCTGATCGAGGCATCGGCGGATGGCGCGATCAAGCTGATGGCGACCGATCTCGACCTGCAGGTCGTGGAAAGCGTGTCGGCCCAGGTCGAACAGGCCGGCGCCACCACCATTTCCGCCCACACGCTGTTCGACATCGCCCGCAAGCTGCCCGAAGGCAGCCAGGTGTCGCTGCAGGCGGCCGACGGCAAGATGCTGATCCAGGCCGGCCGCGCCCGCTTCAACCTGTCGACCCTGCCGCGTGACGATTTCCCGGTGATTGCCGAGGGCGACCTGCCGACCAGCTTCGAGCTGCCGGCCGAGACGCTCAAGCAGATCATCGACAAGACGCGCTTCGCCATTTCGACCGAAGAGACGCGCTATTATCTGAACGGCATCTATTTCCACGTCTCGGACGAAGGTTCGCCGGTGCTCAAGGCCGCCGCGACCGACGGTCACCGTCTGGCCCGCGTCACCGTGCCGCGTCCCGACGGCGCCGATGGCATGCCGGGCATCATCATCCCCCGCAAGTGCATCGCCGAACTGCGTAAGCTGCTCGACGAGGTCGAGGGTTCGGTTCAGGTCAGCCTGTCGGCCAGCAAGATCCGCTTTGGCCTGGGCAGCGCGATCCTGACCAGCAAGCTGATCGACGGCACCTTCCCCGATTATAGCCGCGTCATTCCGACCGCGAACGACAAGCTGCTCAAGATCGATCCGCGCAGCTTCGAGGAAGGCGTGGACCGCGTTGCGACCATCGCCACCGAAAAGACCCGCGCGGTCAAGATGAGCCTCGACAAGGACAAGATCACCCTGTCGGTCACCAGCCCGGAAAATGGCACGGCGGCCGAAGAAGTGCCCGGCGCGTTCCAGGGCGAAGGCTTCGATATCGGCTTCAACGCCCGTTATCTGCTCGACATCCTTGGCCAGATCGACACCGACATCGTCGAACTGCACCTGGCCGATGCGGCCGCACCGACGCTGATCCGCGAAAATGATCGCAGCCCGGCGCTTTACGTTCTGATGCCGATGCGCGTCTGACCGGTCTTGCCGGGAGATCGCTGAATATCAGGGAATCTCCCGGACCCGGCGGGTAATCGCTTCTCAAGCTTTGCCGATTAGACGATCGGCATGGCTATTGTCCGCAAAACAGATACTGATGCGCCGGCCAGGACCGCGAGCCTGCTGGTTTCGCTGGGTCTGGCCGAAAGCGGCACGGAAGTCGCCGCCAACTGGCTGTCGCGCAGCTTCACCCATGTTGCCGCCCTGTGGCCGCTGATGCTGCTGGCCAAGCTGTGCGTTGCGGCGCTGCTCGGCATGCTTTCCTTCACCCGGCCGGAACATGGCGCCCTGCTGTGCGGCGTAGTGCTGATCGACGGCCTGCTGATGCTGGTGCCGCGCTGGGCGCTGTTCCGCAATCTGCGCCCCCATGTCCAGAACTGGCTGATGCTGCCCGCGCTCTTCTGCTCGGGACTGATCTTCAGCCTGTGGCTGGCGCAGGGTAATGGCGTGGCGATGCCGTCCGCTGTGCCGGAAATGGCGATCGCGCTGCTGGCGGTTTGCATCGTCGGCGACCGGCGCCTGCTGGGGCTCAGCTATTTCATGGGGGCGCTGCTGGTGGCCGGCATCGCCCATGCGGGCATGGTGCATCTGGGGCTGCTGGCCAGCTGCCTGGCGGTGATGGCGATCGCCACCCTGCGGCAGGCGGCGGCGGATCGTGAACGGGCGATCGAACAGCATCGGCAGGATCTCAAGGCGCAGCGCTCCGACCGACTGCTGGAGGAATATGAACAGTCCGGCCGCGGCTGGTTCTGGGAAACCGATCGTCACGGCCACATCACCTATATCTCCGCCACCCTGGCCGAACCGCTGGGCGTGGAAGCGGGCAGCCTGATCGGCCGGTCGCTGACCGACATCATCCAGCAGGGCGACCGGCAACAGGGCGATGGCGAGCGGACGCTGGGTTTCCACCTCTCAGCCCGGACCGGCTTTGCCGACATTGCGGTGCGTGCGGCGATCGCGCGCGAGGAACGCTGGTGGTCGATCTCGGGCGAACCGGTGTTCAACGAATATGGCCAGTTCCACGGCTTTCGCGGATCGGGCACCGACCTGACCGAAATGCGCCGCAGCCAGGCGGAAGTGACGCGCCTTGCCCAATATGATTCGCTGACCGGCCTCGCCAACCGCGTGCAGATGCTGCAGGCGCTGGAGCAGGCGGTGCTCGGCTCGCGCGGCAAGCAGGGCGAATGCGCGCTGATGATGCTCGACCTCGACCGGTTCAAGAGCGTCAACGACACGCTTGGCCATCCGGCCGGCGATGCGCTGCTGCGCCAGGTCAGCCAGCGGCTCCAGCGCGTGGTCGGCAATCAGGGGCTGGTCGGGCGCCAGGGCGGCGACGAGTTCAAGGTGCTGGTGCATGGCCGCCATGACCGCAACCGGCTCGGCCTGCTGGCACAGGCGATCATCAGCGCCCTGTCGCAGCCCTATTCGATCGAGGGCACGGGCGTGGTGATCGGCGTGTCGATCGGCATTTCCTTCTGCCCCGAAGATGGCGTCACCGCCGATGCCCTGATCCGCAATGCCGACCTCGCGCTTTACAAGGCGAAGGGTGATGGGCGCGGCGTCTATCGCTTCTATTCGGCCGACATGCACGCCGATGCGGAGGATCGCCGCCAGCTGGAACAGGATCTGCGCCACGCGCTGACGGCGGACGGCCTGCACCTCGTTTATCAACCGATCGTCAGTTCGACGACCGAGCGCATCACCGGCTATGAGGCGCTGCTGCGCTGGGATCATCCGGTGCGCGGCGCCATCTCGCCGGCATTGTTCGTCCCCATTGCGGAGGATAGCGGCCTGATCGCGCCGATCGGCGAATGGGTGATGCGCACCGCTTGTCGTGATGCGGCCCAGTGGGATGCTGGCATCCGCGTTGCGGTCAATGTCTCGGCGATGCAGTTCGCCAATCCCGGTTTCCCGACCACCGTGATGCAGGCCCTGGCGAGCGCGCAACTGGCGCCCGAACGGCTGGAGCTGGAAATCACCGAAAGCGTGTTCCTGAACGACAATGACGGCACCGACGCCATGTTCACCCGGCTCAAGGGGCTGGGCGTGCGGCTGGCGCTCGACGATTTCGGCACCGGCTATTCGTCGCTCGGCTATCTGAAGAAGGCGCCGTTCGACAAGATCAAGATCGACCAGAGCTTCGTGCGCGGCGCCGCGATCCGGGGCAGCCGCAACAGCGCGATCATCAAGGCGATCGTCAGCCTGGCCGAGGCGCTGGGCATGGATACCACGGCCGAAGGCGCCGAGACCCGTGACGAGCTGGACCTGATCCGGCAACTGGGGTGCAGCCATATCCAGGGCTATATCTATGGCCGGCCGATGCCCGCCGCGCAGGTGCTGGAAGGGCAGCGCGCCAATGGCGTCTCCGCCCGGTCGGAGGGCTTCCAGTCGAGCCGGCCCGAGCGCAAGGCGATGCTGCGCACGGTCGCCGTCCATCATGACGGCCATGTCTATAATGGCCGCATCCGCAACATCTCCGCCACCGGTGCGATGATCGAGGGGCTGTGGAACGTGCCGGAAGGCACGCAGTTTGCGATCGACCTGTCGGAGGGGCAGAGCGTCGATGCGACCACCCGCTGGTCGCGCGAGGACCGCATGGGGGTGGAATTTGCCGCCCCGATCGATCTGGCCCTGCTCCGCCCGCAGGCGCGCGCGCTGGCCGGATAGCGACACAGGCGGCCGGCCGGACATCGTCCGGCCGGCCGCCCTTTCAGAAGAACAGCTTGCGGAAGCTGACCGACACGGTCCGGCCGAGCGGGTCTAGATAGCCCGGCTGATAGCGGACCGGCGTGGCCCCGGTCGCGTCGGTCACGTCGCGGCGGGTGTTGAAGATATTGTCGATGCCTATCGACACGCGCGCGCCGCGCAGGAAGGGATGGGCCTTCACCAGGCTGGGCATCTGGCCGAAATTGGCGAACAGCCGCAGATTGGCGGTCGCCAGGCTGGCAAAGTCCAGCCGCGAACTGCCGCCCAAGGCGCCATCGACATGGGTGCCGCTTTCCCAGTCGACGCCCAGACGGCCGCCAATGCCATTGTTCACATAGCCGACCCGCGCCTTCAGCTCGTGGCGCGGCTGCCCGCCCGACGAGCCGACCGCATCGCCGTCGAGCAGGTTGAGTTCGGGCACGCCCGGCGCGATCAGGATGCTCTCGGTCAGGTGCCAGGTATGATAGAGGCTGAAGGTCAGCCGTCCGCCGGCCTGGCCGGCGCCGGGGCCACGGAAACCACCCGGCCCACCAAAGCCGCCGCCCGGACCACCGGGACCACCCGGTCCGCGCGGACCATCGCCACCGCCCTGCGCATTGTCGCCACCCTGGCCGCCATTCTGGCCACCGGGGCCATCATTGCCGCGCTGGTTGTTGTCGCCGTCGCCGCGGGGCGCGCTGTCATTGCCCTCGCCGCGCGGCGGACCGCCCTCGCGATTGCCCTCCGCGCCGTCGCGCGGGCCGCGATTGCCGAAGGCGGCGCGCATGTCCTGCAATTCCTTGGGCCGATCCTCGGGCTTGGCGCCGGCCGCGCGCCACGCCTCGATCACCTTCTGGATGTGCGACTTCAGCGAGATGGACAGGTCGAAGCCCCAGCGCAGCTGCTCGCTTTGCGAGCGCAGATAGTTGATCGGCCGCGCGTCGATGCTCAGCAACTGGCCATCCTCGTCGCGCATGAAGCGCTGCGGGAAGGCATTCTCGATCGCCGGCGTCGGCGTCGGGAAGGCGGAAATGGGGTTGCTGGTCCGGCTGTTGAGATAGGTCGCCGTCAGTGTCAGGTTCGGTTTCTCGAACGGCTTGATCCGGGCGTTGATGCGGAACTGGTCGCGCGTGCTGGATCGCAGGTCCGGGTTGCCGCCGGAAAATTGCGTGACGAACACGGTCTGGCCGGTGGCATAGTCGAACACCGACACGTTGGGCGTCGAAATCACCGGATCGTTGATCTGCGTGCCGGTCGGCGCTGACTTGTCCTGATTGGCCGACACCAGCAACTGCACCGCCGGCACCGGCCGCCAGCGTAGGCCATAGCCCAGCGTCGACAGCGTGCCGAAATCCGACAGATGCTGCGCCCCGGCGTTCATGTTGACGCCGACATCGCCGATCGCGCCCAGGAACCCCTTCGACCGGCTGGTCAGCGGTATGTCGAAACTGACCTGCCCGCTCGCAATCTCGCGATTATAGTCGAGGCCGCGTTCCACGCCCGACCGCACCGAATGGCTTTCAAAGCCATTGGCCGATCCCCCGACCCGCACCGACGTCATGACATTGCCGGCCGGCAGGGTCAGCAGCGATCCGCTGACCAGCAGGTCGCCGCCGATCGCGCGCGATTGCGACCGGGCGCGGTCGGTCAGGCGCGATTGCAGCAGGTCGGCGGTGAAGGTGCCATAGGGATTGACGCTGGCCGATCCGGCATCGAGCGCGGCCTGGATGCCGCCGGTGTCGACGCCGCGATCGGTGCGGGTGCGGGTATCGGAAATGTCGCCATTGCCGGTGAAGGACCATTGCCATGTGCCGCCCAGCCGACCGTTCAGCGTGACGCCGACATGGCCGGTGGTGCCGCGGATCTTCTGCCCCAGCGCGCCGGCCTGCTCCAGATAGCGATAGAGGCGGACATCGTCGCCAAAGGCGGAGAAGGGATTGCCGCCGGGCAGGGTGAGGGCGGCGGCCGACAGGCCCTGGAGCGAATCATTGTCGGACAGTTCCAGCCGGCCGTTGATCGTTGCGGATACGCCGCCCAGCGCGCGCGCCAGCGTCGCGTTGGCGGAGAAATTCTCGGTCGCGGGGCTGAGCGTGCGATATTTGCTGAGATTGCTGACGCTGGTCTGGTTCGCGCCGGCGACGAAATCATTGAGGCCGGGGGCGCCATTGGCGGCGCTGCCGGGCACGCTGGCCACCGTCACGGTCTGGCCGGCGGTGGCCGACAGGGCCGGGTCGATCTCCGCTCCGCGGTCGATCGCGGTGATATTGCCGGCCAGCGAATAGGGCATGCTGGGCGCCGCGGCATTGATGCCACGCTCGCTCTCCAGCAGATTGTCGGCCCGGCTATATTTGACGTTCAGCGTCAGCCGATTGTCGCCTCGGATGCGCAGCACGCCCACTTCGCCCTGGCCATTTTCGCGTCCGCCATCGGTGGTCGTGCCACCGCGCAGATCGACCGTGGTCGCGCGGAAACGCTGGCGCAGGACGATGTTCACCACCTTCTGCGTCGGCGCATAGCCATAGGACAGGGCCACTTCCTCGGGCAGGATGTCGACCCGCGACACTGCTTCGGACGGCAGGTCGGAAATTTCCGAGAAGCTGGAAATGCGCTTGCCGTTCAGCAGGATGACCGGCGTGCCATTGGTCTGTGGCGACAATTCGGTGATGATTTCGGAAATCGACGTGACGCCCAGCGCTCGGACATCGGCGGGCGACAATTGCTGTTCGGGCTTGATGTCGCCGGGCACCGCGCCGCGCTGGACCGCGCCGGTCACGACAATCTCGTCGCCCTCGTCCATCTGGGCCGGCGGCCCCTTCTGCTCGGCCTCCTGCGCCATCAGCGCGCCGGGCGCCGCGCCCAGCATCAGTGAAAACAGCAGCAGCGACGTCGTCTGGCGCACGGAAATTTACCCCTAATCTGGACCCTGACAGGATCTCGTTTAGGCCGCACTTGTCGCAAAAATCTGGCAAGGCAAAGACAGTTTTGTCGCAAAGTGTAACGGCGCGTCACATGGTGCAACGAATGCGTGTTCGGGGCGTGATCGGCCTCACTTGCGATCACGCGTCAGTCGGGCATAGACGGGCTTTCGCGGCCGCGCCTGACGGCCGGACGAAGGGGGATTATATGCGCCATTCCATCATCCTGCTGCCCTTGCTGTGCCTGGCCGCACCGGTCGCCGCGCAGCAGCCCGACGATCTCAACCGCGTCATCGACGAAGGGCTGAACCACAGCCAGGTGATGCAGATCGCCCAGCATCTGACCGACGATATTGGCGGGCGCATGACCAATTCGCCGCAGATGCGGCAGGCGGAGGCCTGGACCGCCGACCAGTTTCGCCAATGGGGCCTGTCCAATGTCCGCAAGCAGGGCTTTCGCTTCGGTCGCGGCTGGTGGATTGCCGGTTCGTCGGTCAGGATGATCAGCCCCCGCCCGATCCAGCTCACCGCCATCCCCGTCGCCTGGACGCCGCCGACCAATGGCGTATTGAGCGCGCCGATCATCGTTGCGCCGATGAAGAAGGAGCGGGATTTCGACGCCTGGCGCGGCAAGCTCGCCGGCAAGATCGTGCTGGTGTCGCTACCCGGCACGGGCGACGAGCCGAACGAGGCCGCCTTCCAGCGGCTCAAGGGCGAGGATATCGAGAAGCTCGACAAGTTCGAGCAGCCGAAAAATGATCCAGCGTCGCTGGAGCGGCTGATGAAGCGCCTCAGCTTCGCCCGCAAGCTGGAGGCTTTCCTGAAGGCCGAGGGGGCGGTCGGATGGGCGCGGCAATCCTATCGCGACGGCAAGTTGCTGCATGGCGAGGGCTATGATTTCGGCGTCAGCGACACGCCCGCGCTGCCCGGCGTCGAGATCGCGGCGGAGGATTATCGCCGTCTCGCCCGCTTGGCCAAGACCGGCCCGGCGCCGGTGCTGGAAATCAACAGCGACGTCCGTTTCGACGACAGCGACGTCAACGCCTACAATATCCTGGCCGATATCCCCGGCAGCGATCCCAAGGCCGGCTATGTCATGGCCGGCGCGCATCTCGACAGCTGGGTTGCGGGTGATGGCGCGGCGGACAATGGCGCGGGCAGCGCCATGATCATGGAGGCTGCGCGCATCCTGAAATCACTCGGCATCAAGCCCAAGCGCACGATCCGCTTCGCCCTCTGGTCGGGCGAGGAACAGGGGCTGTTCGGCTCGATGGCCTATGTCGACGAATATCTCGCCACCCGCGCACCGGGGCCGAAGGAGGAAGAGGGACGGGAGGAAATGTATTTCCGCTACAAGACCCGTTTCCCGATCACGCCCAAGCCCGGCTATGCGGACCTCAAGGCCTATTTCAACATCGACAATGGTTCGGGCAAGCTGCGCGGCCTCTATGCCGAACGCAATGTCGCCGCCGTCTCGCTGCTGCGCGAATGGCTCAGCCCCTTTGCCAGCATGGGCGCTAGCAATGTCGTGTCGCAGCCGACCGGCGGCACCGACCATGAATATATGCAGGCGATCGGCGTGCCGGGCTATCAGTTCATCCAGGATCCGCTCGACTATGAAAGCCGCGTCCATCACAGCGGCATCGATACCTTCGATCATCTGAAGGCGGAGGATATGCGCCAGGGCGCGGTCGTCCTCGCCGGCATGCTGCTGCAGGCCGCGAACAGCGACAAGACTTTGCCGCGCATGCCGCTGCCGACCCAGCCGGCGGTCAGCGATCCGTTCAAATATGAGGATCCGGCGCTGGATTGATTCAAGAGAGGCGGGGCGGCGGCGTCGCCGCTCCGCCTAGCTCTGGGCGTCGTGAAAGATGATGCCCAGCGTGTGGCGCATGCCGGACAGGAGCCGGCTGACGCCATGACGCATCTGCACCCGGTGGATGCCGCGCGTGCCCATCACCGGCCGCTCGCGCACCGGGAAGATCACGGCATCGCCCTTGCGCAGCGGCACCATTTCGGGCCGCGACTGCATGCGCGGGCGTTGCTCGGTCAGGATGAAGGCGCCGCCGGTGAAGTCCGCCTCCGGCTCCGACAGCAATATCGCGGCCTGCAACGGGAAGATGGTCGCGCCATAGACATCCTGATGCAGCGCATTCCAGTCGCCCGCCTCATAGCGCAGCAGCAAGGGCGTCGCCTTGTCCTGGCCGCCAAGCGCGCACTGGTTCAGGAAATCGACGTGACGGGCGGGGTAGAGCGCATCGCTCCCCAGCATCGCCGCCCAGCGATTGGCGACCTGCGCCAGCGGCGGATAAAGTGCCTCGCGCAGCGCGGCGACCGGCTCGGGCAGCAGGTAAGTGAAATAGCGATAGCGCCCCCGGCCATAGCCATGGCGCGCCATCACCACCTCCTTGCGGAAGGCATGGGGCTGGTCCCATAGCGCGACGATCGCGTCGCACTGGTCCGGGGAAAGCAGGGCAGGCAGGCGCGCGGCGCCATGAAGGTCAAGGTCATTGAGGTCCATGGCGCGCAGCATGGGCGGCGCGGGGCACGGCGTCATCCCGCGCCTTGCGTTCAAATCCTGCGGATCATTTCGGCTTGCGGAAACGGTAGAGGAAACGGTCGGTCTTGCCGCGAATGGCGGGATCGAACACCAGCTTGCTATGATCGTCGGCGGGGTTGGCGAGCAGCGGGCTCTGCGCCTCCAGCACGAATCCGGCGCGCAGGAAATCGGCCTTCACCACCGCCGGATCGATCCGGTGCAGTTTGTCCACGACGGCGCGGGTGTCGCCCGCCGGGCCGACATGATCGATGATGCCGACGATCCCGCCCGGTTTGGTCGCGGCATAGAGCGTCTTCACGAAGGCATGGGGGTCGGTGCGCGGAATGCCGAACTTGTCCGACTGCCAGTAGAGATCATGGTAGCTCAGATTGATGATGCTGAAGTCGAAACTGTCGGGCGCCGCCGCGAAGGTCTCGAACGGATAGCGCACCCAGTCGACCTCCGGCCGGCGCGCGACCAGTGCCGCCCATTTGGGCTTCTCTTCCTCGCTGGCGTAGAATTGGCTGGGCTCGAACCCGGTCACCTTGCCCTTGGCGCCGACCGCATCGGCCATGATCTCCGCCCAATAGCCCGATCCGGTCATGATGTCGGCCGCCTTCATGCCGGGCTTGAGGCCCAGGAAGGCCAGCGTCTCGGCCGGCTTGCGGCTTTCGTCCAGCGCCCGTGCGTCGGCCGGACGCTTTGGATCGGCCACGGCGGCGGCCAAGTCGGTCTTGGCAAGGGCGATGATCGGCGTGGACAGGGCAAGGCCGCTCAGGGCCAGGGCAAGCATCAGGCGCATGGATTGTCCCCTTATGGAAGGCGGGCCAGCATGCGCTTGATCGCGCGTCCGTTCAACGATCCGCGCCGATGCCGGTCGATCGATTCCGGTCGTTGGTCGAAGGGCGGGGTAGGCCTGCCGCGTCCACTCGGCTCTCCACATGCACGTTCAGGCCCAATCATATTGTCATGGTTAACGGGCTCGGCTTGGGACGGCGCGGGGGCAGATGATAAGGAGAAAATGATGTCGCACCCGATGAAATTAGCCCCCATTGCCATGGTGTTGGTGGGCTCGCTGGGGCTGGGTGGCTGTGCCACGAAATCCTTCGTGCGCGAACAGGTGGCGACCGTGAACCAGCGCGTCGATGCGCTCGACGCCAAGCTGCAGACCACCGACGGCACGGCACAGCAGGCTCTGGCCCAGGCCCAGTCGGCAGCCGGTCAGGCCCAGAATAACGGTCAGCGCCTCGATCAGTTGAACGCCCGCGTCGACGGTGTCGAGCAGCAGATGCGCGAAGCCAAGACCAAGCGCGCCAGAAACTGATCGCGCAACTGGTCACGTAGCCGATCAAGCTACCGATCCGGTCGGGCTGGTCCCGATCCTGTGCCGGCGCCCCCGCTTCATGGGGGCGCCGGCCCCATTCCCGGATATGCTCATCCATGCACAAATTCCCATGGGCGCTGGCGATGCTGGCGCTGTTCGGTGTCTCTCCCGCGCTGGCGGCCGCGCCAGAAGCGCCCGTGTCCGAGAAGCCAGCGCCTGAAACGCCGCGATCGCCGGATGCGCGCCGGGTGATCGACTGGATTGCCGCGACCGGCGACAATCACGGCTTGCCCTATGCCATTGTCGACAAGCAGGCAGCCCATGTCTTCCTGTTCGATGCCAAGGGCAAGGCGCTGGCCGATGCGCCGGTGCTGATCGGCATCGCGACCGGAGACGATGCCACGCCCGGTGTCGGCAAGAAAAGCCTGGCGGAGATCGGCCCGGCGGAAAAGACCACGCCGGCAGGCCGCTTCCTTGCCAAATTCGGTCTGGCGGCGGGCAAGCAACGCGTGCTGTGGGTCGATTATGCGACCTCGGTCGCGATGCACACCATCCCCAAGGGCAATCCCAAGGAAAAGCGGCGCGAGCGCATGCTGTCGCCGACGATCGACGATAATCGCATCACCTTTGGCTGCATCAACGTGCCGATCGCCTTCTATAATCGCGGCTTGCGCCCGCAATTTCTGAAAAAGGGCGGCTATGTCTATGTGCTGCCGGACACAAAGCCGCTCGAAGCGGTTTTCCCTCCCCTGCATGTCCAGTCTTATCGGAAGGCGGACGCATCCTCATAAGGCAGGAGGCACGCGCATGATGATCGGGAGGGCAAGTGGCCTGATACTGGTCGCGGCGGCGGGTCTGGCGGCGGGCAGCGCACAGGCCGGCTTCTATTCGGGCGAGGCGCTGCTGGAAAGCTGCACCGCCGACCGCAATGCCAAGGATTTTTTCGAGAAAAGCTATGAATGCGTCGGCTATGTCGCCGGCGCGGTCGATGCGTTCAACACCACGCGCGAGGTGAATGGCCTCAAAAGCTGCATCCCCGCCGATGTGACGCTCAACCAGTTGAAGGGCGCCACCGTCGACTATCTGCGCGCCAATCCGGACAAGCGCAGCCAGTCGGCCTCCGCCCTGGTCTTCACCGCCACGCGCCAGGCCTGGCCCTGCCCCAAGGCAAAGGCCCAACCCAGCATCAGGCCCAGCGTGAAGAAAAAGCGGAAATAGCGCTTATTGCGCGGCCTTGCGGACGGGGCGCATATAGAGGCGCGCCATCGCTGCCTCCATCTTCGCCCGGTCGACCGACAGGATCACGCGCTGCGCCTGTTCGCCCAGATGCGGGCGATAGGATTCCGTCCAGGACAGGGTGTCGCCATAGGCCGCCGTCTGGCTGGTCTCGAAATCGACCCACAAAGTCTCGTCCTTCGTCACGATCTCCGGATTGAGCCAGGCCATGGCGACGATCTCGTCCCACATCGGATAGCCCGGCTCCAGCCCGGTCTGGAACAGATGGGTCAGCGGCGTGTGGGCGGGCTTCAGCCCGTCGAGGAAGGCGCGGGTCCATTGCGTGCCGGTGGACGGATCGACCGGGATCATCGTGATCTTCTTCCACGGCGCATGGGCAAAGATCTTCGCCGCTTCGGGATCCCAGCGGATGTTGAACTCGCGGCGCGGCGAGTTGACGAATTCGCGGGCGAACTGCTCGGCCGACGGCCCTTCCAGCACCTGATGCGGCGCCAGGCTGCCACCCATATAGAGGATTTCCTTCACATTGGCGGCAAAGCTGGGGTCCAGGCTCTGGGCGATCGCGATATTGGTCATCGGCCCGGTCGCGAACAGGGTGATCTCGCCCGGATGCGCCTTCACCATCCGCACCAGGAAGGCGGCGGCAATCTCTGCGCTCGGCTTCGTCCTGGGGTTGCCGATCGGCAGGTCGGGCACCTTGGTCGGGTCGGTCGATCCGGGATGTTCCTGGATCGTGTCGCCCGGCCAGTAATCGGTCCACGGCCCCTTGAACACCAGCCGGCCATATTGGCCTTCCCAGCGCTTGGTCGCCTCGGCGCTGTTGAGCAGCGGGAAGGTTGCGCCGGGCACCACCGGCACGTCGGTCCGGCCCAATATCTCCAGCGTCCGCAGCGCATAGGCGGTCGCCGTGTCGCGCCACACCGATCCGCTGGTGGTGGTGATGCCCAGCACCTCGACATCCGGGCTTTGCAGCAACAGCAGCGGCACGCCGTTGAGGCCGATCATGTCGTCGTCGACGATCACCAGCCGCTTGGGGCTTGCTGGCGCGGCGGGCTTGGCATTCGCGCCCTGCACGCCCAGCATCAGCGCCAGCGCGCCCAGCATGATCTTCATCGTCCGCATTGCGTCAAACCCCCATTTCGCTTCGTCCCGCCGCCTGTTAGGACGGTGTCATGCGCAGCCTCTATCCGCCGATTGAACCCTACGCCACTGGTCATCTTGACGTAGGCGATGGCCACAGCCTCTATTGGGAACGGTCCGGCACGCCGGGCGCCAAGCCTGCGGTCTTCCTGCATGACGGGCCGGGCGGCGGCATATCGCCCGATCATCGCCGCCTGTTCGATCCCGCCCGCTATGACGTGCTGCTGTTCGACCAGCGCGGCTGCGGCCGATCGACCCCGCACGCCCATCTCGATGCCAACACCACCTGGCATCTGGTCGCCGATATCGAGCGCTTGCGCGAGATGATGGGCGTCGACCAGTGGCTGGTCTTCGGCGGTAGCTGGGGCTCGACCCTGGCACTGGCCTATGCGCAGGCGCATGTCGCGCGCGTCACTGAACTGGTGCTGCGCGGCATCTTCACCATCCGCCAGTCAGAGATCGACTGGTATTATCAACAGGGCGCCAGCCGCATCTATCCCGACAAGTGGGAACGCTTTGTCGCGCCGATTCCGGAAGGCGAGCGCGGCGACATGGTCGGCGCCTATCGCCGCATCCTGACCGGTGACGATCGCGCCGCGCAGGTCGCCGCCGCCAAGGCCTGGAGCGTCTGGGAGGGCGAGACGATCCGCTTGCTGCCGGATGAGGCGCTGTCCGCCACCCATGAGGGCGATGATTTCGCGCTCGCCTTCGCCCGGATCGAAAATCATTATTTCGTCCATCGCGGCTGGCTGGAAGATGGCCAGTTGATCCGCGAGGCGGGCAAGCTGGCCGACATTCCCGGCGTCATCGTCCAGGGCCGCTACGACATGGCCTGCCCGGCCGAAACCGCCTGGGCACTGCACCGCGCCTGGCCGCAGGCGCGCTTCGAAATGATCGAAGGCGCCGGTCATGCGTTCAACGAACCGGGCATATTGGACGCGCTGATCCGCGCGACCGACGGATTTGCGGCATGATGGAAGGAAAAGATGTGCGGACTATGATGCTTCTGGCGACGGCACTGTTTCTCGCCTCCTGTGGTGGCGGCGATGAGGTGACGGCGGTCGAGAACCGGAACATGCCCGACACCGGCGCAGCGGCTGAAGTCGCCAAGCTCGACCCCGACCTGCGCAACGGCGTGCTGGAAAAGGCGATCAAGGCATCGGGCGTCGCCTGCCCCTCGGTCACCGGCTCGGAACGCGCCGAGGTGCGGCCGGGCGTCAAGGGCTGGAAGGCCCAGTGCAACAACGACACGGCCCATCTGATCGAGATCTTGCCCGATGGCACCGCGAAGGTGACCAGCCGGACGCATTAAGCGGGAAAGGCGTCAGGCGGCGCGCGGGACGATGCGATCCAGTTCGCCGTTCAGCGCTCGCTTGGCTTCCAGCAGTTCATAGTCGATCTGGAGGCCCAGGAAAAAACCTTCAGACATACGGAAATAGCGGGCCAATCGAAGGTCGAGTTCACCGTCCATTGGATGGTCGCCGTCAATCACGGCCTGCACGCGATCCACCGGCAGACCGATCGCGGTGGCCAGCTCCACCGTGGTCATATCCAGCGGTTCCATGAACTCCAGCCGCAGCATTTCGCCGGCATGCGCATTATGCAGCCAGTCAGGATTATCGGTAGTGGTTGGTGATTTCGACATTATGCGCGTGTCCGTCTTTCCAGACGAAGCATATACGCCATTGCATGTTGATGGAAATTGAATGTTGCCCAGCCCGGTCCTCGCTCAGCGCATGAAGGCGATTGCTGGGTGGGTTACGCAGGTCGTCCAGGGTGCGGGCGCGGTTGAGCAGCTTCAATTTAGAAAGCGCGCGGTCCTGCATATCCGAAGGCAGCTTGCGGCTGCGTTCACCATTCCAGATTTTTTCGGTCTCGGGATTGGCGAAGGAGCGGATCATCGGCTTGTCCTGAATTCAGAGCAAGCCTTTTCATAGTCCAAAATAATGATGTGTCTACAAGAGGGTTTTGTCGCATCGGCCGACTTTTTACCACCTGCAAGTATCTGTAAAATATAGAAAAAAGCCTGCGATTCCTCTAATTTCAGTTAACCATAAAGTTAATAAATTCAGCATCTTAGGTTGCAAATTTTGTCGAATTGAGCGCCTAAAATTTTCTTTGCGTCTTCCCGAATCGACCTTTCCGTGTGCCCGGCTTGCCCTCGGTCGCGCGGCCGCGCGGGGCGGCCACCTGCTGGTCCGCCGGCAGGCCCAGTTCCTCCGCCTCCAGCTTGCGGATCTCGTCGCGGATGCGGCCGGCTTCCTCGAACTCCAGGTCTGCCGCTGCCGCGCGCATCTTCTTCTCCAGATCCTCGATATAGGCGCGCAGATTATGGCCGACGAGATGCGGGCGATCCTCCAGCCCCGTCTCGACCGTGACCTGATCCTTGCTCGCGACATGGGCGATGATGTCGCCGATATTTTTCTTCACGGTGAAGGGCGTGATGCCATGCGCATCATTATAGGCCTGCTGCTTTTCGCGGCGGCGTGACGTCTCGTTGAGCGCGCGCTCCATGCTGCCCGTCACCCGGTCGGCATAGAGGATGACGCGGCCGTCCACATTACGCGCGGCGCGGCCGATCGTCTGGATCAGCGATGTCTCGCTGCGCAAAAAGCCTTCCTTGTCCGCGTCGAGGATCGCCACCAGCCCGCATTCGGGAATGTCGAGCCCTTCGCGCAGCAGGTTGATGCCGATCAGCACGTCATAGACGCCCAGGCGAAGATCGCGGATCAGCTCGATACGCTCCAGCGTCTCGACGTCGCTATGCATGTAGCGGACCTTGATCCCCGCCTCATGCATGAATTCGGTCAGATCCTCGGCCATCCGCTTGGTGAGCGTGGTGACGAGCGTGCGATATCCCTGCGCCGCGACCTTGCGGCATTCGTTGATCAGATCGTCGACCTGGTCCTCGACCGGTTTGATCTCGACCGGCGGGTCGATGAGGCCGGTGGGGCG
This sequence comes from Sphingobium sp. L-44, assembly GCF_056859495.1. Classification (NCBI taxonomy): domain Bacteria; kingdom Pseudomonadati; phylum Pseudomonadota; class Alphaproteobacteria; order Sphingomonadales; family Sphingobiaceae; genus Sphingobium; species Sphingobium sp. L-44. The sequence continues at coordinate 130,148 of NZ_JBSXOQ010000083.1, forward strand.
GATCACCTGTTCGCTGAACACGCCGCCGGTCTGCTCCATCTCCCACGGGCCGGGCGTCGCCGAGACGCTGACCGTCTGCGGCCGCATCGCGTCCCATTCATTGAAGCGCAGCGGCCGGTTGTCGATGCAGCTCGGCAAACGGAACCCATATTCGGCCAGCGTGATCTTGCGCCGATGGTCGCCCCGCGCCATCGCGCCGATCTGCGGCACGGTCTGGTGGCTTTCATCCACGAACAGCACGGCATTTTCGGGCAGATATTCAAACAGCGTCGGCGGCGGTTCGCCGGGCAGGCGGCCGGTCAGGAATCGGCTGTAATTCTCGATCCCCGCGCAACTGCCGGTCGCCGCGATCATCTCCAGGTCGAAATTGGTGCGCTGTTCCAGCCGCTGCGCCTCCAGCAGCTTGCCCTCGGCCTCCAGTTCCTTCAGCCGCTCGGTCAGCTCGAAGCGGATCGCCTCCATCGCCTGCTTCAAGGTCGGGCCGGGGGTCACATGGTGGCTGTTGGGAAAGACCTTCACATAATCGAGGCTGGCGACCTTCCTGCCGGACAGCGGATCAAACTCGACAATCTCCTCGATCTCGTCGCCAAAGAAGCTGATGCGCCAGGCCGTGTCCTCATAATGGGACGGGAAGATTTCCAGATTGTCGCCCTTCACGCGGAAATTGCCGCGCGCAAAGCCCGCGTCGTTGCGCTTATACTGGAGCGCCACCAGCTTGCGGATGATCTCGCGCTGGTCCTCGATCCCGCCCTTCTTCATGGAGAAGGTCATCGCCGAATAGGTCTCGACCGACCCGATGCCATAGAGGCAGGAGACGGACGCGACGATGATGACATCGTCCCGCTCCAGCAGCGCACGGGTGGCCGAATGGCGCATCCGGTCGATGCTTTCGTTTACCGAGCTTTCCTTCTCGATATAGGTGTCCGACCGCGCGACATAGGCTTCGGGCTGATAATAGTCGTAATAGCTGACGAAATATTCGACCGCATTGTCGGGGAAGAAGCTCTTGAACTCGCCATAGAGCTGCGCCGCCAATATCTTGTTGGGCGCCAGAATCAGCGCTGGCCGCTGCAGCGCCTCGATCGTCTTGGCCATGGTGAAGGTCTTGCCGGACCCGGTGACGCCCAGCAGCACTTGGTCCTTCTCGCCCTGCTTGGCCGCCGCCACCAGTTCGGCGATCGCGGTCGGCTGGTCGCCCGATGGTTCATAGTCGCTGACCAGGGTGAAGGGGCGTCCACCCTCGCTCTTCTCCGGGCGCGCGGGCCGGTGCGGCACGAAGTCCTGGCCGGTTTCGGGTTCGTCAAGGCTGGTGCGGATCTGAATCGACATGGGCGTAATATGGGGCCTTTGGGCAAGGGCGCAATCCGCGCCCTGGCAAGTCAGGGCTGCAATTCGAACGCGCTCTTGGGCGGCGGCGGATAGACGACCGGCTTGTCGCCGAACCGTGCGCGCAAGGCGGCTTCGCGGCGCTCGCTATCGATCACTTCGACATCCACCTCTTCAGGATATCGGAAGCTGACATGAAATTTCTTCCCAGTGATCATATATTCCAACACCGACCAGCGCATGTTGGGGCCGTCGGGTTCCAGATACCAGGCTTCCCAAAGGTTAGCGTCCGCGCTCGTGGTGTAATTTCCGGTGTAGATTGAGGTGATCGCATGGGGTTGGGCATGCCCAACCCCATGCGATTTCGAACTCGGTGGCCACCGGGCTCATCGGTAAGGTGGAGTTACCACACTTCACACGCC
>NZ_JBSXOQ010000084.1:0-9947 GCF_056859495.1 Sphingobium sp. L-44
AATCGAACGCCTGCACAAGCGCGTCGGACGTTCGTGCAGGACGATAGCATCACGCCCGACGCGCTTGTGCAGGCGAGCATGGCGGAATATTCAACCGCAAGACTCTCGTTATGATCGAGGGACCGCCGGGGGGCAGGTCAAGTCGAATACACCCTCATTTTTTCCTCCGTTTTGGTTTGGCGATGCGATTTTTCCCATGGGGAGGAGCGCCCGGCGAATGGACAACCGGATCGTTCGATGTCAGTGCCGCCATGAAAAATGGGCAGGCTGGATGGATGCAGCCTGCCCATGCAGAAGGTTTATCTGGATGAAATTCAGGCTGGAGGTGAGATCCTCGTCCTGGTCGAAGCTGGGGCAGATCCAAGAACGATCTGAAGCTCAGCAAGAAAGAGAGAGAACAGTCGTTGGGTCAGAATTGCGGCCCCTTCCGTCCGCGCCATTTCGCCCCACTTGTTCCAAAGCGGCAGACGACCTTTCATCCACTCGAACATCAGATTCCGGCTTTCCACATCCTCGAATGTCTGGGCCCAGATTGTCCTGACGATCGGCATCCGTGACACCGGATCCTTATAGAGCAGCGAGATAGCAGGAAGCCTGTGGAGTGGCTCGCTGACGAAAAGGTAGGGCATTCCCATCGCGAATTTCCGTGCGCTCTGGAACTGCGCTCGGCTGATCTCTTCAGCGCCTTCCGCAACTGCGGCCATGGCCTCCAACCCCGGGTGATATGCCATAGCTTCAGGTGGCCGGGTTGCGAGCAGCATGGCAGCGATCGATCTGCCTTCTGGGGTCACCCTCGCGTCATACGGCGATCCATTATAGCCACCTGCAATAAGACCAGCCCCGGCGAGCCAGTAGGTATAGAAACGGAAGAAATCCGGTCCGCGATCAAACAGGCCGGAAGTCGATGCTTTCCGATCGGGATGATCGCCCATCTTGAGCAGGAGGTAGGCGAGAAGCCGCTCGAGTTCGACGTCCCGTGCTGGGTCGCGCCCCCCTGGATTCATCACCCGAGGGAAGCCTAGCCGGCCATAGAAGAGGGCATCGCGCAGCGACTTCCACACGGTGCCGTCATCATCGATCAAGCGGACGTCATGACTGCCTGTTTCGAGTTGCATCCAGTGGCCCCACGGATAGGTGAAGTCTCGCTCTTGGCTCATAGCGCCACCTTTGGCCCCTTCGGATTCAGGCCGATTGGAGGAGGACTTGGCGCACGCGCCGGCGGAACGTCATCGCCCCGGGCCACCGCTTCGAGTTGGGCTGCCAGATCGATCACGTGGGCCATGACGTAGGACTCGTCGCGATATTCCCTTTCAAGGCCGACGCTGATTGCCGCCGGCTCATTTTCGTGGCTGATCGGCTGGATGTCGAAGGAGGTGTTGCAACTGAAGCCGAACCACCACGCATCATCATGACGACGACCGCTGCGGCCAGCTGGATCGAGATTGGGCACCCTGACGTGACAGACGGAGATCTCTTCGGGGTCTTCGGTCATGCACTCATCGGCGTAGCCGGCGCCGCCATGCGGCCGGATGCCGAGCGTGGCGAGTACGGAAGCATCATGGCCATATAGTGGGTGAGTTGCCGGGACCGCAACGAACCCCGCGAGGTGACCTCCAGGCTGCTCGCGGCGAATGATACAGGGATAGCCGGTCGCAGGATCGATCCATGCCACCTTGTCGGCCTCCTCCATCCAGGGACCGTCCGCGATGGGGTGGCGGTCCCTGACACTATAGGCGACCTCCATCGGCTGTTCGCCGATCCTGTAGCCGAGCACCGTCACCGCATTGAAAGTACTGGCCTGCCTCTTCGATTTTCTGGTTACCATTGCGTCTCCTACATGTTGGACTACCGCGTTGCGGCAGTTGGCATGTGGAGATCCGGCCCCCGCTATTTCCAGCGATTCGGAGGAGCAGGTCGTGCGAATGAGGTGCAAGGCATGAAATTCAGGGGTGCAAATTGCGCGTTGAGCATTCCCGCGCTTGAACCTCAGCCAGGTGAGCCCTCACCAACTCGACGAACTTGCGAAGCCGGAGCAGTGTGGGCGCCACCCTAGAGGCTCGATGTCACCCCATGGCTCCGGGCAGGCGAGAACCAGATTGAGCTGAAGGTGATGAACAGCGCACTAAATGCCTTGGCTGCACGAGGCAGGCCGGATTTCCGGCTGCTATCCGCTCGATATGGAGAGCGGTTCAAGGATCACGATCAGCAATTGATCCAGGCGCGCCCGGCGGGACTGCTGGGATCGATCCGCCTGGTCACGACAATCAAGGATTGAAGGACGGGATGATGGCGCTCATCGTCACCGGTGAAGCTGTGACGATCTCAAACGTCCAAGGTTTTTCGGACAAGTGAAGCCGCCCCAGACGCTCCTTGGCGATTCAGGCTCATTCAGGGATCAGCTTCTTGATCTCGGCCTCCGCGGAATAGGGCATCTCTGCGGCTTCGAGCTCTCTGACTTTCGCCACGATCTCCTTCGCACGGCTGATGCGGTCGTTCCGCCATTGCGTTGCGTCGTTCGCCAACAGGTTGTCGAACACATTGAAGAGATATGACTTCTGGTTGAGAGCGAAAGTGTAGGACTGAGCGACTATCCACTTCTCGAACCCATACGAATCGTAAACGTAGCCGTTGCGGGCATTCCAGAACTTGGCCAACCTGATCGTCGGTTTGATCAGGCTGAGCTCTGCCTGGTTCTTCGCCGTCAGCGTCGCATTGAAATCATTAGGGTTGGTATCTCTCCACGCGCTGGTGCCATTGGGGATCTTATACTCGCCTGCCCAATAGCCAGCGAGGGCCGGGACCAGGTCAAATTTGATGTGGTTCAGCTGGAGCACGATGGTCGGAGAGGACTGTTTGATCGCCGAAGTCGGATAATAGTATTCGGCGAATTTGCGCAGCCGATCGATGTAGGTCTGCGGGGTGTACCCCCCTTCGGAAAACACAATCATGTAGTCGATGTCGGAATGCTCATCCATCGCACGTGGCAATATGGTGCCACGGGTTGACGACCCAAAGCGAAAATGCCTGCTGACGTTGGCGCCGAAGTATGAATTCAGGCGTGTCGCCAGAGTGGAGATCGACGTGTTGATGGAGGTGTTTTCGGCGCCCGAAAGGACCGCCTGACTGGCACGCGTCTGCAGATAGGTCAGGACCGACATCAGGCATCTTTCCGATCAACACGATGTCCGGCTTCGCCCTCGTCGATGCCCTTCCTCGCTTTTACAAAATCCGAGCGCGACACCTGGGCGCTTGCCTGATTCAGTTCGTTCCGGCGCTTGGTGATTTCATCGAGATTGGCGATCGCAGAAGCGTTGTCGCAAGCCGAGCCGAGCTTGATGGTCCGCAACACCCGGGCGTCATTGCGCAGGGTGAGATACTGGTCGCCGCTGCCCTTATGTGAAGAGGCCCGTTCGGACGGCTTGAGGAAGGTCGAAAGGGCCGTCAGTATAGCCACGATGGTGGACATTATTCCCGCGATTTCCGGCTGATCCTTGAAGAATGCGGTGCCTGCAAGAGCGCTCAGGACGACCGATGGTACGCCGAGCAGCAGGTGGTAGCGGCTCCAGCGATCTCCGGCATTGAACTGCGCCTTCCCGGAATGGATGCAATCCTCCTCGATCCGCTCAAGTTCTTGTTGGATCGCGGTCAACGTCTGCGGGGAGTCGCTCATCTCGTTCTTCCTGTTGCTTAACAGGTCTTTAGCAACGTCCGTGGGGATCAGACGAGGAATATCGAACCATCCCTCGATCGCGGATGACAAATTGATCTGCCCCCCGCTGAGTGGCCCAGAGACTATGATAGTCTGGACCGCGAAAGGGACATTGAATGCCGAGCAAGAAGCACAAGCCGGAAGAGATCATCGGCAAGCTGCGTGAAGTTGAGATCGTGCTGGCGCAGGGGGCTTCGACCGCCGAAGCCTGCCGTCGGATCGGGGTCAGCGAGCAGACCTATTATCTCTATGGACGGCTCTCCCTTTGCAAGCGGCATTGAAACGTTCTGCGTGGATCAGTTGCAAACATCTATCCGGCGTCAGCTGGTTGTCCAGAGCGCCCAAATGGGAAATCCGCACACGCGCACCTCTACAGCTGGTAGGCCTCAAGGGCCTCGATAATAGTCAGGCTCGTCGCGCGTCGGCTCGATCAGTGCAGTCCATTTCTCCGTCTACTCGCAAACTGGTTCGGTTCTTCAGGCGGCGGCGCGGTATTGATCGCCCGTTCGAAGCACGGCCCAGATTATCCGTGCATTCTTGTTGGCGATGGCAACCGTTGCGCGGTTGAACCCGCGTCGCTCCCGAAGCTGGTTGGCCCATTGGCTGATGGGATCATTTTTATTGGGTGCCGTTCTCACGACGGCACGCGCGCCGTGAACCAATAGGCTGCGCAAATGCTGGCTTCCTCGTTTAGAGATGCCCATAAGCACCGCCTTATCACCGCTCGAGAACTGGCGCGGTACTAATCCAAGCCAGGCCGCCATGTGGCGCCCATTCCTGAAGTCCGAACCATCGCCGACCGCCGCGACAATCGCTGTTGCCGTTTTGGGCCCAACGCCTTTGATCCTGGCGACACGCTGACAGGGCTCGCTCGATTTGAAGACGGCTTCGATTTTCTTGTCGAAATGCTCGATGCGGCGTTCGAGATCGCAGAAGAAATCCCAGAGCTCGGCAATGGTCTCACGGGCCATAGTCGAGAGGCCGGAGTCGGCGCGTGCGAGTATCTCCGGAATCATGCGTCTCACCCGGGTAATCGACTTGGCAAAGGCAATGCCACGATCAAGCAGCAGCCCGCGCATCTGGCTGACCAGGGCCGTTCGGTGGTTCACAAGACGCTGGCGGGCGCGGTGTAGAGCCTGGATATCCTGTTGCTCAACGCTTTTCTTAGGCACCAGCGGAATGTGGGGTTGACGCACAGCCGTACAGATCGCCTCGGCATCGTTGCCGTCGTTCTTCTGCCTGCGGACAAATGGCTTCACATATTGAGGACTCACGATCTTCACGTTGTGGCCCAACTCTTCAAATTGGCGGGCCCAGCAAAATGCTCCTGTGCAGGCTTCGATCGCGACGGTGCAGGGCTCAATCCCGGCCAGCACCGAAAGTAGTTGGTCGCGCATGACCCGCCGTTTGAAAATCGCATTGCCCTTGCGATCAACGCCATGCAGCTGGAAGACATTCTTCGCCAGATCAATACCAAGTACATCGATGGTCATCATTCCTCTCCTTCGACTGCCGGTTGCACAACGATGCTCCGGGGTGGGAGAGCCGTCCATCCCATTAGCTGGCGCAAGGAATATGGCGGGCTGAAGACCGACCAGGCACGGCGGATGAAGGATCTGGAGAAGGAAAACCAACGGCTGCGCCGGGCGATCTCGGACCTGACGCTGGACAAGCTGATATTGCAGGAAGCTGCACGGGGAAACTTCTGAGCCCCGCACGGCGACGGCGCTGCATCGATCATATACGACGGGATCTGCCAGTCCGGCTATCCGAGCGACGGATATGCCGGGTTCTGGGGCAGCATCGATCGACACAGCGTAAAGTGCCGCGTGGGGCGGATGACGAACAGGCGCTGACGGAGGACATCATCGCCTTGGCAAAGCAATATGGTCGTTACGGCTACCGCCGGGTCACGGCGTTGCTGTGCCATGCGGGGTGGACGGTGAACCATAAACGGGTCGAGCGGATATGGCGGCGCGAAGGGCTCAAGGTGCCGCAGCGCCAGCCCAAACGCGGGCGTCTATGGCTCAACGACGGATCATGCATCCGCCTGCGGCCTGAGTATCCTGGGCATGTGTGGGCCTATGACTTCGTCGAGGGGCGCACGCATGACGGCCGCAAGTTCCGCATCCTGACGATCATCGACGAGGCCAGCAGGGAATGTCTGGCGCTTATCGTTGCGCGACAGCTCAAACATGAGGATGTGCTGGCGGCCTTGGCGGACCTGTTCATCTCGCGCGGCCCGCCTGCACATATACGGTCAGATAATGGCGCCGAATTTATCGCCAATGCCGTCCAGCAATGGCTGCGGCAGATCGGCGTGAAGACGCTCTACATCGCGCCGGGATCGCCATGGGAGAATGGCTATAATGAAAGCTTCAATGGGTCGCTGCGCGACGAACTGCTCAATGGTGAAATCTTCTACAGCCTCGCCGAGGCCAGGGTGCTGATCGAAGCCTGGCGGCGGCATTACAACACCGTCCGCCCGCACAGCAGTCTTGGCTATCGGCCACCGGCACCAGAAACGGCGACACCGCCATATCCGGCCTCCGGTTCCGCTTCGCTCCACCTCCGTCCGGATATGGCGGCGATGAGCTTAATGCACCAACAAACCAATCGGTCCACTCGGTGGGGGCAGATCAGTCGATCGACAGCATGTGTGCATTCGCCATATGCTCCTCCTTCATGCGCCGCCATGGCGCTATTGAGCATCATACGATGCCCGATGAAGGGAGGCATCCACCGCATCACTTCACAACCCCGAGGCTGCCCGCTTGCTGGAGCGGCTCGGGAACGTCAGCTTCCTCGAACGCCCCTTCTATCCGACTACCCTCATGAGCCTGGCGCGCGCGGCGCTGCGCGCCCGCCGCCGGCAATATGAAGCACGCGCGCGCCTCGAGGAGCTGCGTAGCCTCGCCGGGTCCCTCGAGCGCAAGGTCGAGGAGCGGACCGCCGAGCTAACGTTGGGTGAAGCGCGGATGCGGGCGATCTTCCAGACCAACAACGAATATCAGCTGCTCATCGATCTCGCCGGGACCGTCCTGGACGCGAACGCCACGGCGCTGGCGGGAATTGAGGGCCGGCTCGAGGATGTGGTCGGCAAGCCCCTATGGGAGACCCCGTGGTTCGCGCATTCGCCCGACCTTCACAACGCCGTGAAGGCTGGTGTGATGCGCGTCGCAGCGGGCGTGACCTTGCAAAAGGAATTGACCATCCATCTTCCGATCGGCCCGCGCTCATTCGACGTGGGCATGCGGCCGATGCGTGGTCCGCAAGGCGATACGCTGGCACTCATCGTGGAAGCGCTCGACATCACCGACCGCAAGCGTGCCGAGGAGGCGCTCCGTCAGGCCCAGAAGCTCGAGGCGATGGGGCAGCTTACCGGCGGCGTCGCCCACGACTTCAACAACCTGCTGACGCCGATCGTGGGCGAGTTGGACATCCTGAGGCGCAGCGGACTTGGCACGGAGCGCCAGCGCCGCCTTATCGAGGGTGCCATGCAGTCGGCCGAGCGGGCGAGGGCACTCGTACAGCGGCTTCTGGCTTTCGCGCGGCAGCAGCCGTTGCAGGTCCGCGCGATCGATATCGGCACGCTGGTGCGCGGCATGGCCGAACTGGTCGGATCGACGATCGGGCCGAAAATCAGCTTGGCGATCGAGGTGCCGGAAGGGCTGCCTGCCGCGCGCGCCGATCACAACCAGGTCGAAATGGCGCTCCTCAACCTTTGCGTGAATGCGAGGGACGCGATGCCCGAAGGGGGCACCCTCCGCATCTCGGCATCCAAGCGGCATTTCAGCGCGGAAAATGACGAGGGCCTGAGCCCAGGCAGCTATATCAGCCTCGCGGTCTCGGATACCGGGATCGGTATGGATGAGGAGACAGCCACGCGAGCCGTCGAGCCGTTCTTTTCGACAAAGGGGCCGGGCAAGGGAACAGGTCTTGGCAGTATGATCGTTGGCTGAATGGTTCGTTCGAGGAGGCGCTGACATCCCAGGAAAGGCGCTTCCCCGACGATCTGATTGAAATCAAGAGAACCAGCGAACTTTGGGTGAAGCGCCGGAGTCCTGATGCCGAGCCCCCGACGCTGCTATGACGACAGAAAAGGAGAGATGGGCCGAAGCGCTAGTCGTTGATCGCCAGCACGGCGACAAGGCCTTCGACTTCATCGCACGTCGCGTTCAGGAACTGGCGCTTAGAGGTGACGAGGCAGGCATCGCAAGATGGCTGGCGATCGCAGGACATCTCGATGCCCTGACCCCGAGCGGCACAATCCAGTAAACTAGCCTGCGCGACGGCGCCAGCCGGGCACTCGGCCTAGGCGGCGCTCCACTGTCCTGCAGTCGCGAGCGAAGGTGGCGTAGCTGAACGTGCCGAGTTGAACCTCTGGGCGTGGGCAACTCGGGTGCACCCCCGAATTGATCATCTCCACCTCGCGGACCGCGAGATAGTAGCCATCCACGAACCTTATGCCGTTGCAGATGGTATGGGCGGCGAATTTGGCGCGCACGCGGTCGAGCTCGCTCACGCCCCTCCGATCTCGGCGAGCAGAACTGCCATGCCGTGCAGGTCTCGATCGCTCGATCCGCCATCGCTTGATGGTGTTCGGATTGTCATGCTCGCCATAGAGCCGACGATGGTCGTCACTCCAATGGGCAACGAGGGCGATGGAAATCGCCTTGGTTCCATTCGGAACACCCAGCCGGTCCAGCAGGCCGCACTGAACGTCCATCCTGCGGGCCCGGCCAGCAGGTTCGGACAACCTTGCCGCGATTTCAGGAGCCGTGGCATATTGGATGCCGATGAGCCGCAGGTCGAGCGAGACCTCCGCACTGAGGGTATCGACCTGAAATGCGACCTCCTCGATGCGGTGAGTATCGACGAGCCCACGACGGAGCCCGTCGATCACGCTCTGGGCGGTTGCCGCATTTCCTCCCTGAACGTGGATCCGCAACCGGGCCGGAACATCATTATGAGTTTCGCTCAAATAGTCTCTCCTGTGCTGCCTGCCGCTCCGCGACCAGCACATGGTTCCGACCTGATGGGGTTCAAGCCTCTGATGTGACAAGGATGCCATGACGTTGCATAGAAGCCACATTCACTTCCGTCGGATCAGGGGCGTGTTGCGACTTCTGACAAGCCGATCAGGCTTCCGATGCTGGGAGATGGAAACGCTCGCGGCCAAAACCGCTCGGTGCCAAGCTGCATCGCCCGCTGCTTGTAGGTATCCACATCAATCCCTCCGAAAAGCTGCCCGCTGACCTTGGCGAAGTATTGGGCACTTTCCATCCTTGCGAAGAGCTCGAGGGCCCCGCCCGATCGACCCGAATAAACCAACGTGTGCGGAATCCAGGATATGTATCGGCCGGGCTCGCTCAACTGCCGCTTGATGTGGAGGAGAAGGTCCGCCTCCATGATGCGGGCAAAGGATGGCGTCCCCTTCTGATAATGCTCAAATATGAAGTCGGCCTGCCAGTCCGAACGATTGTTGCCGGTCCGCCGGTTGCGGCCTTCGAGCGATTCGGCGAACTGGTTGAACTCTTCGAAGTCCTTGGTGCTGCGGCCGCGACCGCTGTACCGGTCGTCAAAGTAGTAGGCATGGTCGAGGACCCGAGCCAGAAGGTCAAGCTGACGCTCACCCAGCAGGATCGCGGCGACGCCCAGAAATCCTTCGTAGGCCATCATCTTATTCGCGTCGTAGGTGGTCGAACGCCAGCTAGACGTGTCCGGCGAGGGTTGGACCGTGCTGAGAACCTGCTCCAGTATCGAGGTAAGCTCGTCGACGACCAAAGGCGCTCCGCGCGCCATAGCCCTCGTAAGGTCATGAAGCTGGCGAATGTATGGGCGCATCGCATCTGCCGCAGCCACGACCTCTTCATCGGTCATGGTCCCCTCAGCATTATCGACAGGACGCAGCGCAATTAGCTGCTCGACCAGTCCCTCTCCAAAGTCCCGCATCAGTCCAGGGGGTTAGCGTCCGCGCTCGTGGTGTAATTTCCGGTGTAGATTGAGGTGATCGCATGGGGTTGGGCATGCCCAGCCCCATGCGATTTCGAACTCGGTGGCCACCGGGCTCATCGGTAAGGTGGAGTTACCACACTTCACACGCCCACCGAGGAGTTGATCCCGATGACCGACGACAGACTACCGCTTGCCGAACTGATGGCGAAGACCGGAGATGGAGATTTCCTGCGTACGATCGCCGAGAGCGTATTGCAGATCATTATGGAGGCCGATGTCG
>NZ_JBSXOQ010000085.1:0-2500 GCF_056859495.1 Sphingobium sp. L-44
CTTCCACATCCAGCCTATCAACGTCGTGGTCTACGACGGCTCGATGAAATCTTATCTTGAGGGAGGCTTCCCGCTTAGATGCTTTCAGCGGTTATCCCGTCCATACATAGCTACCCTGCTGCGCCACTGGCGTGACGACAGGTACACCAGAGGTATGTTCAACCCGGTCCTCTCGTACTAGGGTCAACTCCTCTCAAATTTCGACGCCCACGGCAGATAGGGACCAAACTGTCTCGCGACGTTCTGAACCCAGCTCACGTACCACTTTAATTGGCGAACAGCCAAACCCTTGGGACCTGCTCCAGCCCCAGGATGTGATGAGCCGACATCGAGGTGCCAAACGATTCCGTCGATATGAGCTCTTGGGAATCATCAGCCTGTTATCCCCGGCGTACCTTTTATCCGTTGAGCGATGGCCCTTCCACGAGGGACCACCGGATCACTATGACCGACTTTCGTCTCTGCTCGACTTGTCAGTCTCGCAGTCAGGCGGGCTTATGCCATTGCACTCTAACAGACGGTTTCCAACCGTCCTGAGCCCACCATCGCGCGCCTCCGTTACTCTTTAGGAGGCGACCGCCCCAGTCAAACTACCCGCCACAGAGGGTCCCTGCACCGGATAACGGTGCGAGGTTAGACATCAGAAAACAACAGGGTGGTATTTCACCTATGGCTCCACATCAACTGGCGTCAATGCTTCAAAGCCTCCCACCTATGCTACACAGTTCTTTCCTAATGCCACTCTGAAGCTGCAGTAAAGGTGCACGGGGTCTTTCCGTCTAACCGCGGGTACTCCGCATCTTCACGGAGAATTCAATTTCGCTGAGCATATCCTGGAGACAGTGGGGAAGTCGTTACGCCATTCGTGCAGGTCGGAACTTACCCGACAAGGAATTTCGCTACCTTAGGACCGTTATAGTTACGGCCGCCGTTTACCTGGGCTTCAATTCAGAGCTTGCACTCCTCCTCTTAACCTTCAGGCACCGGGCAGGCGTCAGGCCCTATACGTCGTCTTGAAGCCGACTTAGCAGAGCCCTGTGTTTTTGCTAAACAGTCGCTACCCCCTGGCCTGTGCCCCCCACAAAAAGTTGCCTTAATGTGGGGCCTCCTTCTTCCGAAGGTACGGAGGCAATTTGCCGAGTTCCTTCAGGATACTTCTCTCAAACGCCTTGGTATACTCTACCATTCCACCTGTGTCGGTTTAGGGTACGGTCTATACGGTGGGGCTATTTCCTGGGACCCCTTCACTGCCCGGAGCAATCCAATAAGCCCGAACAATTTACGGCATCCGTCACACACCACCAGGCCCACGAATATTAACGTGGTTCCCATCGACTACCCCCTTCGGGCTCGTCTTAGGGGCCGGCTTACCCTGCTCAGATTAGCTTTAAGCAGGAACCCTTGGAATTTCGGCGAGAGGGCATCTCACCCTCTTAATCGCTACTCATGTCTGCATTCGCACTTCCGATACCTCCACGGTCGGTTACCCTTCCGCTTCAACGGCCTACGGAACGCTCCGCTACCGCTCAGTCAAAGACTGAACCCTAAGCTTCGGTGCATCACTTTAGCCCCGTTACATCTTCGCCGCAGGATCTCTTATTTAGACCAGTGAGCTGTTACGCTTTCTTTAAAGGATGGCTGCTTCTAAGCCAACCTCCTGGTTGTTTTGGAAATCCCACATGCTTTCCCACTTAGTGATGACTTGGGGACCTTAGCTGTAGGTTAGGGCTGTTTCCCTTTTGACGACGGACCTTAGCACCCGCCGTCTGTCTGCCGAACTAGACTCGTTGGTATTCGGAGTTTGGTTAGAATTGGTAGATCTCGCGACCCCCGCATCCATCCAGTGCTCTACCCCCAACGGCAAATATTCGACGCTCTACCTCAATAGATTTCGCGGAGAACCAGCTATTTCCCGGCTTGATTGGCCTTTCACCCCTAAGCACAACTCATCCGACAATTTTTCAACATTGAACGGTTCGGTCCTCCAGTGCGTGTTACCGCACCTTCAACCTGGTCATGCATAGATCGCCGGGTTTCGGGTCTAATGCATCAAACTATGGCGCCCTATTCAGACTCGCTTTCGCTGCGCCTACACCTAACGGCTTAAGCTTGCTTGATACACTAAGTCACAGACCCATTATGCAAGAGGTACGCGGTCAGGTCTCAAGGACCCTCCCACTGCTTGTAGGCATCCGGTTTCAGGTACTGTTTCACTCCCCTCATCGGGGTGCTTTTCACCTTTCCCTCACGGTACTGGTTCACTATCGGTCATGTACGAGTATTTAGGCTTGGAGGGTGGTCCCCCCATGTTCAGACAGAGTTTCACGTGCTCCGCCCTACTCAAGTCCTGATGTTTCATTTTCGCATACGGGGCTGTCACCCGCTATGGCCGAACTTTCCAGATCGTTCTGCTAATTAAACATCAGGCACTGGCCTGGTCCGCGTTCGCTCGCCACTACTAACGGAATCTCGGTTGATGTCTTTTCCTCCGGGTACTGAG